>CACEFI010000005.1 GCA_902558795.1 uncultured Pelagibacteraceae bacterium
ATGCATGGATGGCCAGGTTCAGTTATCGAATTTTTAGAAATCATTGATAAGCTTGCTACTCCTGAAAAATCTGGAGCAAATACAAAAAATTCTTTTGATGTAATTGTTCCCTCATTACCTGGTTTTGGTTTTTCTGGAAAACCATCCAAGCCAATTGGACCAAGAAAAATGGCAGAAATGCTTAATAAGTTAATGATAGAAAATCTTGGTTATAAAAATTATATGGCACAAGGTGGTGATTGGGGAGCAACTATAGCTAATTGGATAGGATATGATCACTCTAAATTTTGTAACGCAATACATATTAATTGTCTTACCATGCGCCATCCTGATGGACCTCAATCTGATGATGAGAAAGATTGGCAAAAAAGATTTGATAAAGATCAAATAATGCAAGATGGATATAGAACTCAACAAGCAACAAAACCACAGTCCTTAAGTTATGGAATGATGGACAGTCCCGTAGGTATTGCTGCTTGGATTATTGAAAAAATGTATTTTTGGTCAGATCTTAAAGATAATAATCTTGAAAGTGTTTATTCAAAAGACACACTGATCGCTAATATAATGGTTTATATTTTAACAAAGTCATTTAATACAGCCAGTTGGATTTATTTTGGAAGAAGAGAAGAGGGTGGTAGGTTTTTCCCTAAAAATTTTAAAAAGATAACTGTACCAACAGCTGCTGCAATTTTTCCTGCAGAAATGTCTGAATGGCCTCCAAGATCTTATGTAG
Source organism: uncultured Pelagibacteraceae bacterium (assembly GCA_902558795.1). Lineage (GTDB taxonomy): Bacteria > Pseudomonadota > Alphaproteobacteria > Pelagibacterales > Pelagibacteraceae > Pelagibacter. Next base: position 737 of record CACEFI010000005.1, read on the forward strand.
AGAGAATTTTTAATATTAAGCAATGGAGTGAAATGCCAGGAGGAGGGCATTTTGCAGCTTTAGAAAAACCAGATCTATTAGTTGATGATATAAGAAAATTTTTAAGAAGTTTAAGGTTTAATCCTTATGATGAAAGTGGAGGCCAATCTAATTCATGAGATTTAAGACATTAAAAGTCCATCTCTTTTTAAATTTTTAATTTAAACCTTAGGTTGTTATTTAAAAAAAATATCCTGTTTAATCGTCATCTTGAAATTGACCAATATAGGTTTCATTTCTTTACTTTGTTAACTTAGAATGGTTATAATTTCTTTATAGAAAAACTAAATCAATAGAAAAGGAAACCAATATGTTAATTAAAAAATTTTGTAAGACACTTCTTAAAGTGTTTGCAATTGCTTTTTTTGCTCAAGCTGCCTATGCAGAGGTAACTCTTAAACTTGGTACTACTGGTAGATTAGGTATGCCGATTGGTGATGCAATAGATCAAGCTTTAATCCCAGCTTTAGCAAAAGCATCAGGTGGTAAGATGAAAATCGAACCTCATTATCAAAAAAGCTTATGCGCAGAACAAAAATGTGGTGAACAAGCTAATCAAGGGCTTATAGCTCTATGGACTAGTTCTACTGCAAACTATGGAAATTTTGGACCAGAGTTAGCAATTTTTGATTTACCCTTTATTTTCAAATCACTAGAAGATGCGAAAAGAATATCAGATGAATGGTTAGCTGAAAGACAGTGTAAACTTGCCCTTGAAAATGCAGGTCATATTTGTCTTTCTGTATATTCAAGTGGTGGATTTAGACAACTTGGAAATGCAACTAAACCAGTTCATGTTCCTGATGATATGAAAGGACTAAAATGGCGTACTACTAAGAGTCCAGTTGAGTTCATGCTAGTTAAAAATTGGGGTGCAACTCCAACTCCATATGACTGGAGCCAGTTATACTCAGGTCTACAATCTGGTGTAGTTGAAGGTCAGTATGTAGCTAGTCCTTGGCAGCACGTAGCAAAACTTCATGAAGTTGCAAAATACTTTACTGAGATTGGTGGTATGTGGTCAGGAAACATTTTAGCGATGGATGCAAAGCAGTATAACGCTTTATCTGATCAACAAAGAAAATGGTTACACGAAGCAGCTGATGCTTATGGAGAAAAAGTAAACCAACTAGATAACGCTTGGATTAAAAATGGTGAAGATGCAATTAAAGCATCTGCTAAAGAGTGGTATGTACCATCTGAAGCAGAAATGTCTAAGTGGAGAGCAGGTGCAATCGGTGCCTGGTTAGATGCTAAAGGTACTTTTGAACCAGAGGTAGCCAAAAGAGTGCTTCTAGAACAAGGAATGGATGGATTTGTAGCTCAGTTAGAAAAAGCTGGGGCTTTATAAGTCGTTCAATAAAAACTGTATAAAGATCATTTAGCTCAATTTAAGAGCTAGATGATCTTTACCTAAAACAAACCATAACATATAAGTATCTATGGAAAGTATCATTCTACTTGTAGTACTTCTTTTTCTAATTTTATTAGGCGCTCCTATTGGCTTCATATTAATACTGATACCATTTGTTTATATTTTATTTACCGACGCTGTACCCCTCGTTTTAATCCCTAGTCAAATGTTTAATGCAATTGACTCGGTTCCATTAACTGCAATTGCATTTTTTATGCTTACTGGTGAATTAATGACAAGTGCAACGATTACAGACAGGTTAGTAGCTTTGAGTAGGGCATTAATTGGACGTATACGAGGAGGATTGGCTCAAGTTAATGTTCTTGTGAGTATGTTTTTTGCTGGGATGAATGGTTCCGTAGTAGCAGATACAGCAACAGTTGGAGCATTAGTTTTACCAGCTATGAAAAAAGCTGGTTATCCTGCTGCGTTTTCAGCAGCAGTCACAGGTGTGAGCTCCACTATAGGAGGAATAATTCCACCTAGTATCATGATGATTGTGCTTGCTAACTCGACTGAGATTTCGATAGCAGCATTATTTGCGGCTGGGATTATTCCAGGCGTGTTGATAGGTGTTGTGATCATGGCAATTAATCATTTTTTTGCAATCAAATATAATTTTGAGAGGAGTGATGAACCATTTTCGATACGTCGAGCTGGTAAAGAATTGTATCGATCCTCGTTTGCCCTTTTGATACCTTTAGTTTTAGTAGGTTCAGTAATGGGTGGTGTAGCATCTGTTGTTGAGGCTGGTGCTATCACAGCAATGGTTGCGTTGTTAACAGGTGTATTTGTTTATCGAACTATTAAATGGAAAGAATGTACAGGTGCTTTTCGTCGGGCATTCCGTAATTCAGCGATGGTTTTTATAATTATAGCTGCGTCGGGACCCTTCAGTTGGTTGCTTACTTCCTTAGGTGCAATCGGTGATCTTGAAAGCTGGCTTTTAAGCCTCACAGATTCTCCTATTATTTTTATTTTAGCAGTGATTTTATTTATTTTTCTTCTTGGAACAGTAATGGACTCCGCAGTAAATATTATCATAGTTGGTCCTGTACTAGTTAATGTTATGGCCCAAGCTGGTTTTCCAGAGGTGCAAGCTGCTATCGTTGTAATAGTTGGTTTCTTAATAGGATCAGTTACGCCACCTGTTGGTGTTGCGTACTTTACTGCTGCAACAATAGCTCAAGTACGTCTAGAAAAAGTGGCTATTGCGCTAATCCCTTATTTAGTCGGATTATTTTTACTTTTATTTTTCATTCTCGTTATTCCAGAGTTAACCATGTTTCTTCCTAACCTAATGAGTAATTAACGATGTTAAAATTTTTTAATAACATTGATCGTTTTATCCATCGTATGTTGGAAGCTATGTGTTCGCTCTTTTTGGCTGCGATGGTTGGTTTCACTATTTACAACGTTACTATGCGATATGTTTTTAATAACCCTCCTGTTTGGGGTGATCTGCTTACGGTATTAAGTAATATTTGGTTGATGTTTATAGCGCTTTCTTTGACAGCAAGAGATAATGAGCACATAGCTTTGAATTTAATTTATGAAAAATTACCAAACAAACTGTCACTATATATAAGACAGTTCTGGAAACTTATGATCATGGTAATTGGAATAGTTTTGATTATTTATGGGATTGAGCTTGTAGAGGGTATGCGTGGTAAGTATTGGGAAATGTGGTATTTTGAAATTAGTTTCCAAGGTATTGAGTTCAAAGAGAATTATATGCCAAAGAAATATGCAGTTGCGATCTTACCGTTAGCTGGATTTTTGACAACCATTGGTGCTGTTATTTCTTTTGTGAAAAAAACCTAACTCTATATTTAAATAGTGGCGATCAATCTAATCGTTAAGAATTTTGACATCTTTTTCATTTATTGTCAAAAATACTTCTTCGCCAACGTTAAAAATATTATGAGTTTCACCTGAAACTACATATATTTTTCCTGCATTGGTGTTTAAGATATATTGATAACTACTTCCTACAAATGAAGCATTATTTACTTTGGCATGTATGCAATTATCAGATTTAGTTTTATCAATTGAAATTTTTTCTGGTCTTAAAGCAACAGAAACAGTGTCGTTTAGATCTTTATCAGTTTGAACTTCAATTTTCATATCTGCTATTTTTAAATTGTATGATTTTGATTGTTTGTTAATTATTTCAGCTTTAACAACATTCGCATCACCGATAAAATTTGCAACAAACTTATTTTTTGGATAATTGTAAAGTTCTTTTGGGCTACCTTCTTGAGCAATCACAGCATTATTCATTACAATTACTTTATCAGATATAGCTAAAGCCTCCTCTTGGTCGTGAGTAACATAAATAGTAGTTACACCAAGTTTTTGTTGTATTTCTCTAATATCTTCTCTTACTTGTCTTCTAAGTTTTGCATCTAGGTTTGACAGAGGTTCATCAAATAATAATACTTTTGGTTTTAGAACAATAGCTCTTGCAACAGCAACCCTTTGCTGCTGTCCTCCAGATAACTCAGAAGGCATTCTATTTTCATATCCTTCTAAATTTACTAATTTTAATGTCTCTAAAGCTTTCTCAGTATATTCCTCTTTGTTTACATTAATCATTTTCAATCCATAGGAAACATTTTCAATTACACTCATATGTGGGAACAGTGCATAAGACTGAAATACCATTGAAACGTCTCTGTCGGTTGCTGGCAACAATGTAACGTCCTCATTATCGACTAAAATCTTTCCACTTGTAGCTCTTTCGAGTCCTGCAATTATTCTTAATGACGTAGTTTTCCCACAACCAGATGGACCAAGTAATGTTGTTAAAGTTCCAGCTTCAAAATTACAACTTACATTATCAACTGCAGTTGTTTCATTAAACTTTTTTGTAATATTTTCGAATTTAACTTCAGCTTTTTTCATTATCCTAAGTTTCCTTGCAAGATTCCGGCAGATTGATCTCTTCTACCTAATTTACGTTTCCCTATTATTAATTGCATTAGCATAATTGTAAACAGCATAACTACAATTAATGCTGATGAATATACTATTGCCAAACCATAGTCATTATTTTCTAATCTTCCTAAAATGTATGAAACAGCTAAGTCATAATTTGCGCTAACTAGGAAAATAACAGCGCTAATCGCTGTCATAGCTCTTACAAAACTAAAAACTAATGATGCTGTAATTGCAGGCTTAAGTAATGGTAGAATTATATTTCTAAATGTTTGCGAGCTTGAAGCATTTAAAGTAGATGAAGCCTCATCTAAATGAGGATCAAGTTGATTCATAGCAGCTATTCCAGCTCTTACTCCAACAGGCATATTTCTGAATACAAAAGCAATTACTAGAATTATTCCTGTTCCTGTAAGTTCAAGAGGAGGGACATTAAATGCAAATACGTAGCTAACTCCTATAACACTTCCTGGGATTGCAAAGCTTAACATTGTGCCAAATTCAAAAGCATTTTTTCCTCTGAATTTATGTCTTGTTAGTAAATAAGCAGTTAAAATTCCTATTGCTGCAGTCGGAAAAGCTGAAATTATTGCTATCGTAAATGTTGTGTTAAATGAATTCCATGCTGTACCCGTCCACAACAATCCTCTTTCTTTGACCCATTCAACACTAAAGGCTTCAATATAATGTTTTAATGTAAAGCTATGATCAACACCCCACATTTCAACAAATCCCCCAAACATAATCATTACATAAATTATAAAAGTAATTGATGCCCAAGGAAGTACAGTTGAATAAATCATCCATTTTGCTTTTTTGGGAAGTTCAGGATGAACGCCGCTATCACCTTTACCTGAAATTGAAATATATGATTTTTTTCCTAACCATTGATTTTGAAGATAAAATACTACTAGAACGACAGATAATAAAATCATAGCAAGTATTGCAGCTTTGGTTTCATCATATTGTGCACCAACAATTGCAAAAAATATTTCTGTAGATAAAACATCATATTCAGCCCCAAGTACTAACGGGTTACCAAAGTCTGCTAAGCTTTCAATAAAACCAAGTAGAAATGCATTCGCTATTCCAGGCCTCATTAATGGCAAAGTAACAGTTTTAAAAACTTGCCATCTAGATGCTCTTAAAGTTTGTGAAGCCTCCTCCATTGAAGGACTTACACTTTCAACAACTCCAATTAAAACTAAAAATGCAATGGGGGTAAAAGCAAGTGTTTGAGCAAACCATATTCCTGGTAATCCATAAATCCATCTAGAAGGCTCAATATCAAAACCCCATTCAAGAAAACTACTTACTACACCAGTTCTTCCAAACAAAATTATTATTGCTAAACCGATTACAAATGGTGGAGTGATTATTGGTAAAACAGACAGTACTTTTATTATCTTTTTAAATTTAAAACTAGTTCTTGCAACTAATAATGCAAAAGCTAAACCTAAAACTGTTGATGAAAATGCTGTTAGTGTCCCCATGGTAACTGTGTTCCAAAAAACTCCACAAGCATAATCGCTATAAAGACAATCTAATCCCCAAATTCCTTTATTAAATATTTTGTCTGAAAAATTACTTATTTCATATCCGCCTTCAGTTCCTTTAAAGGCAACCGTAAACATTCTAAAAATTGGAAAAAATACAAAAGTAGATACTAAAATAATAATACTTCCAATACTTCCGACTATAAAATTATCACCGTTAAGCCATCCACGTGAAGAAAGTCCATGTGTAATATAAAAAATGAATGTACAGCACGTTAAAACTGCACCAGAACCTACACCAAATTGATTTTCTACATCACCAAAAATTGATTGAAAAATTTCATAATTCCATCCTCTTATTCCAATTGAAAATCCTTGAAGAAAAAAATAAAAAAAACCAAATAACCCTGAGTATAAAAAAATCTTTGAATAAAGAGGATTGTTTTGATTTAATTTAAGGGTAGTTAAAGGAAAAAGTAGTGGAACCACTAGAGGTAACAGCCAATATTTATTATTTATAAATACCTGGGGTAGGGCTGAACCGTAATCTTCTAAAGAGTATTCTTTTATCCAGTTAATAGAGAAAAACCCGTCACCCGTTACATACCAAGGAAAGATTAGGAAACCCAATCCTCCTATGAGCATCCAACAGATAACGAGTCCTCTCATTAATTCCTAATATTATCTAGGAATTACAGATACGTCGTTATCCCATTTGGATAACAGGCTTGCTCTAGTACTTTTATCTCCATAAACTTTAAAGTTATAATCAATTAAGTTTATTGTTGATAAATCTGGAGCATCAGGATCAGCTTTTGCTTTAGTATTTGATGGTACTTGCAAAGATTTTCCTGAAGTGAAAACCATAGTTTGTATTGCAGGACTTAATGCCCAGTCATAAAACTTTTTAGCTTCCTTCATATTTCTTGCACCTGCAATAATACTCATAGATCCTACTTCGTAACCAGTTCCTTCTTCAGGAGACACAGTTACAACAGGTAACCCTTTTTTAGTTTGTTTAACACCATCATGTTGAAAACAAATACCAATTAAGTTTTCACCTCTTCCAGTTGCTTTAATTGGAGCAGAACCAGATTTAGTGTAAGTATTGATATTCATGTGAAGTGCTTTCATGTAATCCCAACCTTTATCTTCCCCAAAAATTTGAAGAATTGTAGCTAAAGTTGTGTAAGCAGTTCCTGATGAATTTGGATTTGCTACTTGGATTTCACCTTTATAAATTGGTTTAGTTAAATCCATCCATGATTTTGGAGCTGGAAGACCTTTTTTTGCTAATAGATCTTTATTGTATCCAAAACCTAGCGCACCAACATAAATTCCAACTGATTTGTAATCAGCATTTTTAGCTTGGTTTTGAGCCGCAGGTAATAAATCATCAAAATGTTTTGATTTATATTTTTCCGTTAGATTTTCCTGAGCAGCTGTTAAATGTGGATCACCTGTTCCACCAAACCAAACATCTCCTTTTGGATTTGATGACTCTGCTTTAATTTTTGCAAAAGTTTCACCACTACTTGCTCTTGTCATTGCAACTTTTGTTCCAGTTTCTTTTTCATAAGCTTGTTCAAGCATTTCACAAACATCAATTTCCACACTGCAATATAAAGTAAGTTTTGCAGCTGAAGCTTTGTTTGTTAACCCAAACAATGTAAATAAAAGAACTAAAGCAATTGAAGCTAGTTTCAGTATATTTTTCATTATTTCCTCTCTAAGGTTAATATTTATTTTAAAAATGTATTATGAATCTTGCTTAGTTGTCACTATTTTTTTAAAAGTTATAAAGAACATGCAATTCTAGGTTTAAAAATTTGGTTTTATCTCTTAATTGATATAGTGTTTATCTAGTTTAAAGGTATGGAAATAGTAACAAAAATTGCGCCAATATGTTTGGCATTAATTATGTTGGGTCTTGGTTTAGGACTATCCATTAAAGATTTTACAAGAATATTAAGTGCTCCCAAAGATTTTTTTGTTGGTTTTTTTTCTCAATTAGTAATTTTACCCATTGTTGCTTTAGGTGTTGCTTTGATATTAAATTTACCAACAGCGATTGCCATAGGTTTAATGATAATTGCAGCAGCACCAGGTGGTGTTACTTCAAATGTATTAACTAAGTTTGCTAATGGAGATGTTGCTTTATCAATTTCATTAACTGCAGTTACAAGTTTATTAAGTATTGTCTCTGTTCCATTTATTGTCATAAATTCAGCTAATTTTTTTGGAGTATCTATTACAGCAGATATTTCAATGACAGGTATTGCTTTAAAGATGGCACTAGTTGTTATGGTTCCAGTAATTATTGGAATGGTTATCAGAGCATTTGCGGAAAACTTTATTTCATCGAAAATTAATATTGTTAATAAATTAACTGGTTGGCTATTTGTAATTGTCTTTGCTGCTATTTGGATTGAAGAAAAAGATAATATTTTTAATTATCTTGCACAAGCAGGTTTAGCTGTTTTAATTTTAAATATAGTAATGATGATCTTAGCATTTTTTATTGCTAAAAGGTTTGTATCAGGAGTTGCTCAACAAAAATGTATTGCATTAGAATGTGGTTTACAAAATGGAACACTAGCTGTATTTGTTTCAACATTAATTTTTGATGACATTGCTTACTTTGTGCCTACAGCTGCATATGCACTTATTATGTATATAACAGGATTTATTTTTATATATATTTTAAGAAAATCTGATTAGGAGTTAGTAACTTTGATTTGATTAAATAATCTAATTATAAAATTGCTCAAACTTAACAGATTTTTATTTTGTAGATTTTTAAATTTATTAAAAGCACTATCTTTTACATTTAAAGAAATTAATTTTTTTTCATTTATATACAAAAACTTTTTTTCTATAAGAAATTTTAATTTTCTTACCACTGTAGGTCTTGGAATATTTGTTATTTCTGAAATTGACATTGCATTAACACCTCTTAAATCTGATCCCATAATGTCTTTTCTATAAGCATTCAAACTTGATTTAGAAGGTATAAAATCTTTGTTATGAGTTGCACTCAAAACTAAAATCATGCCAATAGAAAGGGTTTCTAAATCTTTTAATTCTGTTCTCCATCTATTTAGATAAATAAAGATAAATTTATTTAATTGATATAAACAAAAAGAAAAATTTTCTTTGATTGAATTAGTAATTTTATCTAACTCAAAAATTTCTTTTATAAGATTTTCCTTCTTTAGTATTTTGTTAAATTGACTTAATAAATTGCTCAATTCTGAAACTGTATCTGTTGCTCTAGCCTTATGAAGTGTAGACCTATCTATAAATATTTTTTTTCCAATTTTTTTAATTGCTCCATTTTTTTCTAAATCTAAAATTTTACGTCTTACACTCTCTTTTGGTATTTCAAGATCTTTTGAGATATCTGAGATGTTAATTTTATTAATTTCAATCGTTCTATCTTTATAAAAAGTGTTGTAATCAATTATCAGCCCATTCTTACGATAAAACACAAGATTTTGATGGATTAGATAGATAATAATAAGAAATTTATCAATATCATTGTATCGTTCGTATGCTCTAACAAGCCAATTACTAATGAAAGAATAAAAAAAAGGTGCTAGTAAACTAAAGTTTTTATCAATCACCTTATAGATAATTTTTTCATCAATTTGATCAGTTATGCTAGGTAATGCTTTCATACTTAAAAAAACCCAATATGAACAAATAGAAAACTAGAGTCAACCCATTTTGGACAACCCTAGTATGTAATAAAAGAACTAATAATGATTAAATTTGTTCTTATAAATAAAATATGAGTACAGAAAGCTTAAATAGAACATCTGATGCCATTGAGACCCCCTCTCAAGTTGTAAATACTCCAATTAGAGTTAACGTCGATGTTCTAAAGCAAAGAATCATAGATCAGAAAAAAAAAGATAAATTTAAAAGAAATATTATTGTTTCAGGTGTTTGTGTTTCTCTAGGTGTTTTAACGATACTTTCTTCTTAAAAATTTTAACTTTTAAATCAAATATACAGAAAATTAGCCCCACCCATTTTGATCAATTGGTGTATTTATTTTTTGTTTTTGCGGTGATTAACTAACTCTAATGAGTAAAGAAGAGTTGGAAAAAATTCCTAACTATATCGAAGACAATTCTAATGAAAAAGAGGCCACAAAAAATTTATGTGTGCATGAATTAAGAAGAAGACTCAAAAATAAACAACGAAAAGAAAATATTATTAAAGTAATGATTTTTTTTACTTTGATGGTTTTAATTGGAGTTATATCTTTATTTTTTTATTAGAGTTTCAATATCTTTTTTAATTATTTCAGCTATAGAAATTTCTTTTTTAAGATTTTGTTTGTACCGATTAAATTTATTTTGACCTGGATACATTATTTCTTTGACTCCTTTTATCTTAGGAAGTTTTTTTATTGTTTTAATATTATCTTTAATTCTCTGATTGTAATTTTTTTGAAATAAATTTGCTTTAAAAGTAATAAATAAGTGTCCTATGTTTTGTGGACCAGAAAAATCATCAAAAGGATCTTTAACTTTTCCTGCATGATTCCCACCAGTTAAAACTCCACTTAAAATATCAACCATCCAAGCAAGACCAGATCCTCTAAAGCCTGCAATTGGTAATTGAACTCCAGCTAATGCTTTTTTTGCATCAGTTGTTGGATTGCCAAATTTATCTAAAGCTACACCTTCAGGAATTTTTTGGTTGTTTCTTGCTGCTACTCTAATTTTACCTCTGTTAATCATTGATATAGATGTGTCCAAGATAAAGGGAATTTTTGAACCAGTAGGAGTTCCAAAACAAACTGGGTTTGTGCCAAATAAACTTTTTAGTGCACCATGTGGTGCAACTGCTGGTGGAGCATTTGTATAAATCATTGTTATTAAATTTTTCTTAACAGCTTGTTCAGCGTAATAACCTGACAATCCATAATGACCACTGTTCTTAACTGCAACCATTCCGATACCAGTTTTTTGAGCATGTTTGATTGCAGTTTTTATTCCAAGATCAGCAGCTACAAAACCAATACTATTATTTGCATCTATATGTGAAATAGATTGAGAAATTTTTTTTATTTTAATTTTAGGTTTCGGATTAATTACTTTTTTTGAAATCCGGTCACAGTACATCTTTAATCTTGATAAACCATGGCCATAAGCACCAACTAATTCGGCATTTATTAATGCATTTGTTGAAATTAATGCATGATCTTTACTTAGACCATATTTCTGAAAAATTTTAATGATTTGTTTTTTTAAAATAGGCGTTTTCATCACGTGCCTTTAACATCTATCCCTTACCACGCCAAGGAATAGTTTTATCAATTATTTTTCTCAAAGTTATATCAAATAAAAGACCCAGCATTCCCATAATAAAAATTGTTATCCAAATAACTTCGTATTGAAAATATTTTTTTGCAACATTTTCAACAAATCCAATACCTGTCGTACCCGCTAAAAACTCAGCAGCAACCAATGTTCCCCAACACATACCTACTGCAACTCTAATTCCTGTTAAAATTTCAGGAAGAGAATTAGGGAATATCACGTGTCTTAAAATTTGTTTTTTTGAAGCTCCCAAAGAGTGAGCTGCGTGAATTTTTGAAAGTTGTGTTCCTGATGCACCTGCTCTAGCAGAGATAATCATAATGGATAAAGAGACCATGAAAAGTAAGAATACTTTACCTGTATTATCAATTCCAAGAACTGAGATTATTAAAGGTGCCCATGCTAAAGGTGGAACAGGTCTATATAATTCAATCAAAGGGTCAAAAAAGCCTTTTGCAAATCTGTTTAGACCCATAAATAATCCTAAAGGTACCCCAACAATTATTCCAACAACTAAACCTAAAAATACTCTTAAGAACGAGTCCCAAATATGTCCATATGGAACGGGAACCTTAAATAATTTAAAGTCACCAGTGACAAACTTAAGAACATTTCCTTTGAAGTTTTGTTTAACCACACCATCACTTGAATGAATTGGATATTCACCTGGCAAGATATCTGCAATCCAGTCAGGTAAAATAAAACCTATCATTGAACTTACATCCACCATCTCAATCCATAAAAGCGGAATGTTTTTATAACCTACACTTGGTTTTGACATTAAAATAAATTTATTAAATGTATCTGATGGTTTAGGTAACCATCTTCCTGAACCTTGCTCTGAACAACTCGTACCGCTTGAAACAATTGTACCAGCAGGAAATAGAAGTATATCAACTAATCTTAAACCACCTTGTTGATCTTCTTGAACATTGTCAAATTCAATAATTGCTGCTTGCATTTCATTTAATGCAGAAGGAGGATAAATACTTGCATATTCTATTCTTCTTGCAATTTTAACAATATCTTTTCCAAAAGTTGAAGCCACTTCCTCAGTATCATCTAGACTTTTTCTGTATGCTTTAATTTCATCTTTAATTTTTTTAATTGAGTCTTTAAATTGAGGATTATGATTTCTTAATTTAAAAAATTTATCGTTAATAATTTTAAGCTCTTCTGCTGCTGCATGAAATTTAAGGCCTTTATCTGTTTCTGGTACCATAGGAACTTCAATTGTATTTTCTATAGATCCTGTTCCAGTTCTAACTGTTATAATTCCCCAACTTCCTTGCTCAGATAAAGCTTTTTGTCTTTCAATTTTCTGTTCAGCCGTTTCAAACGGATAATCTTTGTTTTGAAAATTAGAACTTAAAAGCTTAATTTGATCTGTCATTTCTTTAATCTTAAGCTTGGTATCCATCTCCATTAGATCTTCGTTAGTTAACAATGGAATTAAATTTCTAGTTTGATCTATAAAGCCAACTAAAGTAGTTTTTTGTTGTTCACTTAGATCGGGTGAACTCTGAATTTCATTAGTAACTCTTTGAAGATTTTTGTTTTCTATTTTTATTATTGAAGTACTTTTGAATTCTCTTTCTTCAATTGGGAATTGATATTTTAACCCTAACAATGACTCATTAATTTTAGCAACTTGGCATAATTCATTTGCCGATTTAGGATAGAAGCCTTTAGCTATATCCCAAGAATAATAAAGCCAAACTAATAAAATAGCACTAGTTCCAACAATTACCCAATGCGTTCCACCTTTTGCTCTTTCTGGATTACCAAAAACAGCATCAACTTTTTCAGTTTTAATTAATCGTCTGCCGTAAAGAATACATCCAATTATCGCTACAAAGATTATGGCAGTTACAAATTGGGTTAACATTTAATTTTCTTTCCCCATAATTTCTTCTTCCATATTCCAAATCATCGTTAAGATCTCTTCTCTCTTAGATGAAAATTCTGGATTTTTTTTAATTTCTCTTAAATCTTCTTTTAATCCCATTTCTGCAAAAGGAAGTTTGTACTCTTTATGTATTCTACCAGGTCTTGGAGCCATAACGTACAATCTCTCACCAAGCAACAAAGCTTCTTCAACAGAGTGTGTAATTAAAATAATTGTTTTTCCAGTTTCTTTCCAAATTTTTAAAACTAAAGACTGCATCTTCTCTCTAGTAAGCGCATCAAGTGCACCTAAAGGTTCATCCATTAAAATAAGATCAGGGTCATTGATTAAACATCTTGCAAGAGCTACTCTTTGCTGCATACCACCTGATAATTGATAAGTAGGAGTGTTACCAAAGCCTTTTAATCCTACTATATCTAACCATTCATCAACTTTTTTTGCTGTAACACTTGAATCTTCTTTTTTCATTCGAAGACCAAAGTTGACGTTTTCGGCAACTGTTAACCATTCAAATAAAGCACCCTGTTGAAAAACCATTCCTCTTTCAACTCCAGGACCATCAATTTCTTTTTCATTTAAAGTAATTTTTCCAGATGTTGGTCTTAAAAATCCAGCTGTAATATTAAGTAGTGTTGTTTTTCCACAACCAGATGGGCCAAGTACTGTAAGTAACTCACCTTTTTTTAAGGTAAAATTTACATCTTTTAAAGCATGAACTGTTTCTCCTTTTGGAGTTTTAAAAATCATATTTAGATTTTGAGAAATCAAATCACTCATAAGAAGAACTTTATATTAGAATTTTATTAAAAAAAATAGGCACCAATTTTTTTAAATTGGTGCCTATTAAATATTTCTATCTCTATAAAATTATAGAGGTAAGAAACTAGTGTCTACTGCTCCTCCTGGAGTTCCCATACCTTTTAGGAAACCATCAAGATTACCACTCTCCATAGACTGTTTAGTTTCTGCTGGAGTTAGGAATTTAAATCCACCAATAGTTTCTTTCATATCAGCAAGTTTCATTTCAGCGTCTTTTGCTATTACGTTCATGTCTGATTTACCAGCTGCGTATCTAGCATTTGCTTCATGAGTTACTTCGATGAAAGTTCTTAGCATTCCTGGATTTTCTTTCATGAATTTGTCAGTTACAGATGTAATATCAATACCTAAGATACCAGCATCTCTAGCTTCTTGAACAGTTAAAAGTCTTGATCCAACTGCTGTAGCTGCTTTGATAGAGTTACCACCAAATAGACAAGCCATTACAACATCACCACTAACTAATGCAGCAGCTCCTTCTTCCGGGTCCATTTGAATAACGTCCATTTTTCCTCTGTCAGCTCCAACAACTTTCATACTTTCATCAAAAACGTATTCAGCCATTGTTCCTAGTGGAACAGCAACTTTTTTACCTTCTAATTCAGATGCATTTGCTTTTGTAATTCCAGAAGCATTAGATGTAACACATGTTGTTCCACCCATTCCGTATTCCATAGCAATATCAACAAGCTTTAAAGGCGCATTAGATTTTACTGCATTGATAAAAGGCACTAAACCTTGTGAGTAAGAAATATCGATGTCACCAGCTAACATTGCGTCAGTCATAGCACCACCATTTGAAAAGTTAGTCCATTTTACCGGAACACCTAAAGCTTTTTCATATATTCCTTTTACTTTATCTTCTTGGTTTGGCGTTGGCCATTCTAGAAAGAATGCAACTCTTACTTCATTAGCTGCAGAATTTGCAACTGACATAGAAAGGTTAAGAGCAACGATTGATCCAAGAATAAAACTTAATATTTTTTTCATTTATTCCCCTTAGTTAATTTAATTAAATTCTGCATATTAAAATTCAATTTTAGAGTGATGTAAAACAAAAAAGATACTAATCTTTACAATCTAAGGTTGTGTCAATAATATTCTTTTAAAGTATTTATTTTAGTCTAAAGAGGCCGTAGATTTAGAAATACAAATTTAAATATATATAGAGAGAAACTTTTTATGAGCTCAGAAAATAGAACTTCAGTTCCAAATTCATTAAATGAACATTGGATGCCGTTTACATCTAACAAAGATTTTAAAGCAAACCCAAGATTAATAACTGAAGCTAAGGGAGTTTATTTAAAAACGCATCATGGAAAAACACAAATTGATGCAAGCTCAGGATTATTTTGTAATCCTTTAGGTCATGGAAGAAAAGAAATTACAGAAGCGGTAACAAAACAACTAGAGACCTTAGATTACGCTCAACCATTTCAACAAGGTTTTGGTGGATCATTTGAGTTAGCATCAAAAATTTCAAAACACACTCCAGGTGATTTAAATAAAATGTTTTTTACAATTTGTGGATCAACTGCAGTTGAAACAGCAATAAAAATTGCAGTTGCTTACCATAGAGCAAAAGGGAATGCGCAAAGATTTAGATTTGTAGGACGTGAAAGAGGTTATCACGGAATGAATATTGGATGTGTTTCAGTTGGAGGAATGGTTAACAATGTTAAAACATTTGCAAGTATTTTAATGCCAGGTGTTCAACACATTAGACATACACATTTACCAGAGCATAAGTTTGTTAGTGGTCAACCAGAGACTGGTGATTATTTAGCTAATGATTTAGAAACTATTTGTCAAAACTTTGGTGGTGAAAATATTGCTGCTTGCATAGTTGAGCCAATCGCAGGATCAACTGGTACGTTAGTTCCACCAAAAGGATATTTACAAAAACTTAGAGAAATTTGTGATAAGCATGGAATACTTTTAATTTTTGATGAAGTAATTACTGGTTGGGGCAGAACAGGTTCTAAGTTTGGTTCACATGAATTTGGTGTAACACCAGATATTATGACAATGGCAAAAGCTACAACTAATGGAGTTGTGCCAATGGGTGTTGTTGCATGTCACGATGATATTTATGATGCAGTAATGGATGCTTCACCAACAGGAGCAGTTGAACTATTTCATGGATATACATACTCAGGAATTCCAGTTGCTGTTGCAGCCGCTTTAGCTGTTCAAGATATTTTTGAAAAAGATGATATTTTTAATAGAGCTAAAAATTTAGCCCCTTATTTCCAAAAAGGATTATTTTCTCTTCAAGATTTAGAGTCTATAGATAACATTAGAGGATATGGAATGATGGGTGGTATTGATATGAAATTAAATACTAAACCAGGTAAAGCAGGTTACGAATGTTTTAAAGCTTGTTATGAAGCAGGAGTAAACTTTAAAGCAACAGGAGATTGTTTAATTATTGCTCCACAATTTATCTGTGAAGAAAAACATATTGATGAAATTATTGATAAACTAAGAACAGGTATCACTAACTATCAAAAAAACCAAAAAAACTAAGTAGTTTTTTAAATACTTAATAAAGAAAGAAGCGTTATGAAGATAGGCGTACCTAAGGAAATTAAACCCCAAGAAAACAGAATAGGACTTACACCTGAAAGTGTTAAAACTTTAGTGTCCGAGGGTCATGAAGTAATTGTTGAAAATAATGGTGGTTTTGAAGCAGGTTTTGAAAATGAGCAATACACTAACGCTGGTGCAAAAATTGCAAACAGTGCTGCTGATATTTTTAACGATGCAGAGATTATAGTTAAAGTTAAAGAGCCTCAAAAAGTTGAAGTAGATATGATTAGAGAAAATCAAATTGTATATACTTATCTTCACCTTGCTGCTGCGAAGGAATTAACAGAAGGACTTATCAAATCTAAAAGTGTCAACATAGCTTATGAAACTGTAACTGATGATAATGGAAGATTGCCCTTGCTTGCACCAATGAGCGCAGTTGCGGGACGTATGTCCGTTCAAGCTGGAGCACATTGTTTAGAAAAAAATCAAAAAGGAAGAGGACTTTTATTAGGTGGAGCACCAGGAGTGTCTGGTGGAAAAGTTGTTATTTTAGGTGGTGGAGTTGTTGGAGAAAATGCAGCTGTGATAGCAACTGGTATGCAAGCAGAAGTTCATATTGTTGATAAGTCTGAAGCAAGATTAAAACAACTTGTTGAAATGTTTGGAGATAAAATAATTCCAGAACAAAGTGACAAAATAGATTTAAATAAATTAGTTTCAGAAGCAGATCTTCTTGTTGGCGGAGTTTTAATTCCTGGAGCAGAAGCTCCAAAATTAGTGACACGTGACATGATTAAATCAATGAAACGTGGATCAGTAATTGTTGATGTTGCAATTGATCAAGGTGGATGTGTTGAAACAAGTAAACCAACAACACATGGAGATCCAACTTATATTGTTGATGAGGTAGTTCATTATTGTGTTGCAAATATGCCAGGCGGTGTTCCAAGAACTTCAACACTTGCATTAAATAATGCAACCTTACCTTTTTTAGTAAAACTTGCTAACAAAGGTTATCAAAAAGCTTTAGGAGAAGATAAAAACTTTTTAGCTGGCTTAAATGTTCATAAAGGTCAAGTTACATATAAAGCAGTAGCTGATGTATTTGGTCATGAATATGTCGATCCCCTTAAAGCAATTTACTAAAAATTTTAAAGGTAATTTTTGAATTTACGAAATTTTTTATTTTTTAAGAGATAATAGACCCATTCAATTTCATCTTTAATAATTTTATTTATATTTGAATAAATCGGACTCCAATTTAATTTAAGTTTAGCTTTTGTATTGGAACAGGTAAGATAATCAACATCTCCTGACCTTCTTTTAACTACTTGATAAATATTGTCTATTTTAGTGATTTGTTTTATTGTATTTAAAATTTCAAAGTTTGTTTTTTTTGATGAAGAGCTAATATTTATAATTTCAAATTTATTATAGTTATTTAGCAAATAATTTATTGATTTTTTTATTGCATTACAAATATCTTTGATATGAACGTAATCTCTAACGCATGTCCCATCTTTAGTATTATAGTTATCACCATAAATATAAATTTTCTTTTTACATATATTTTTATAAACTATTGTAGGTATAAGGTGTGTTTCAGGGTTATGAAGCTCTCCAATAATTCTTTTTTTAATTTTTAAACTTGAACAAACATTAAAAAATCTTAGGATTACACAGTTTAAATTAGATTTTTTAATAATTTTTTCACATTCAAACTTTGTTTTTGCATAAGTACTTTTAGGGCTGATAGCACTTTTTTCATTAAGAATTTTATTGTTAAATTTATACAAGGCCGCAGTGCTTGAAAAAATTATATTTTTAATGTTATTTTTTTTCATGGAAAGTACCAAGTTTTTTGTAGCTAAAATATTGTTTAAATAGTATCTATTTTTATTAATAGTTTCATCTACTAAAGATTGAGCGGCTAAGTGAACAACTAAATCTGGTTTCTCTTTTTTGAGTAAAAGATTTAGTTTTTTTATATCTAAAAGATTACATTGTTTATGGGATAAAATTTTTGTTTTTTTTTTATCTAATCCTAAAATTTTAAACTTATCTTTAAGAAAAAAAAATAAACATGAGCCAATATATCCTGAAACACCAGTGATTAATATTTTTTTCATTTTTTTAAATTTTATGTAATAGTTATCGAAAAAATGAAAAAAAAAATACCATTAAGTTCAAAAGCAGTTGTTATAGGTGGAGGTGTTGCTGGTTGTTCCGTTGCTTATCATTTAGCAAAACTTGGATGGAAAGATACAATAATTCTTGAAAGAGATCAGTTAACATCTGGAACCACTTGGCATGCTGCAGGTTTAGTTGGTCAATTAGGAGCAAACACGACAATAACAAAACTAAGAAAGTATTCACTTAATCTTTATAAAGAGCTAGAAAAAAAAACTGAACTTTCAACAGGTCTTAAGCAAAATGGGGCAATAACAGTAGCAAGTTCGAAAGAGAGACTTCAGGAATTGTTAAGACAAGCAACTTCTGCTCAACTGTTTGATGTCAATGTGGAAGTTTTAGATAAACAGCAAATTAAAAATTTATATCCAGTAATTAATAATAAAGATATTTTGGGTGGTGTTTATATGCCAGAGGATGGTCAAGCCGATCCTGTAGGAGTTACAAACGTTTTAGCTAAGGCTGCTAGAATGGAAGGAGTTAAAATATTTGAAAAAACACCAGTTACTAAAATATTAATAAAAAATAAAAGAATAATTGGAGTAGAAACATCAGAGGGTAAAATTGAGTGTGAATACGTAGTTCTTGCTACTGGAATGTGGTCGAGACAAATTGGTGAGGATATTGGTGTAAGTGTGCCTTTATATCCTAATGAGCATTTTTACATAATAACTGAACCCATGAATAATCTTCCAAAAAATCTTCCAGTACTAAGAGATTATAATGATTGCCTTTATCTTAAAGAAGATGCTGGAAAAATGCTTGTTGGTATTTTTGAGCCAGGTGCAAAGAATGCTTTTAAAGAAAAAGGCATTGTTCCAAATGATTTTTCTTTTGGAGAATTTCCAGATGACTTTGATCATTTTGAACCTTATTTGGAAAAATCATTTAAAAGATTGCCGATATTAGAAAATGCTGGAATTAGAAAATTTTTTTCAGGACCTGAATCGTTTACACCTGATACTCAATATTTATTAGGGGAGACCGCTGAAGTTTCAAACTTGTTTACCTGTTGTGGTTTTAATAGCATTGGTATTGCAAGTTCTGGAGGTGCAGGAAGAGTTACAGCAGAATGGATGGTTAGTGGATATATGAATGAAGATTTATATTCATTAGATATAAAAAGATTTCAAAAATTTCACTCATCAAAAAAATTTATAATGAGTAGAGTAACTGAAACTCTAGGGGATTTATATGGAATGCACTGGCCTTATAAACAACATAAAACTTCGAGAGATCAAAAATTACTTCCATATCATGAGGAGTTAAAAAAAGCTGGAGCATGTTTTGGACAATCAGGAGAATACGAAAGACCTATGTGGTATGCTTTGAATGGTACTAAACCAAAATATGATTATAGTTTTAATTATCAAAATTGGTATCCATCTGTCGAATATGAGTGTAAAAATACAGTCAATAATGTTGGTTTGTTTGAGCTTTCACCTTTTTCAAAATATGAAATTAAAGGAGAAAAAGCATATGAAGAATTACAAAGATTATGTACTGCCAATATTAAAAATGAAATTGGTAAATGCACCTATACTCATATGCTCAATGAAGGAGCTGGTATCGAAACAGATTTAACCGTAGTTTGTATAAATAAAAATCATTTTAGAATAATAAGTTCAGCAGCAGTTAGGACTCATGATAAGGCTCATATACTCAAATATTTATTAAAAGATATTGAATTTAAAGATGTTACAGATGAATTAATATGTTTAGGAATTTTTGGGCCAAAGAGTAGGGACTTATTATCGAAAATCACAAAAGAAGATCTCTCTAATGAGAATTTTAAATTTGGAACAAGTAAAAATATAAAAATAGCTTCAATAGATGCTTGGGTTCAAAGATTATCTTATGTTGGTGAACTTGGTTATGAGATTTATGTGAAAATTAAAGATGGAAAAGAAATCTATGATTTAATTGTTGAAACTGGAAAAGATTTTCAACTTACACACTGTGGCGCTCATACTATGGATACGATGAGGATGGAAAGTGGTTTTTTACATTGGGGACATGATATTTCTCCAGAAGAAAATCAATATCAAGCAGGTTTAAATTTTGCAATTAACTATAAAAAACCATTTGAATTTATAGGAAAAGAAAAGTTACTAAAAATTAAATATCAAAAATTAGATAGAAGATTTGTTATGTTAACTTTAAAAGACGGTAAACCTGGAGAACCACTTTTACTTCACGAGGAGCCAATATATTTAGATAATAAAATTATTGGAAAAACAACATCAGGAAATTATTCATTTAATTATAATAAAAATTTATCGTTTGGTTATATTAATTCTGAATTTTCTAATGATCAATTAATTGATAAAAATCTTTATATTGAAATTGAAAAAAAGAAATATCCTGCAGAATTGCTTATAAATCCACTAAAGTATCATAGATTTAAAAACATATAATTACTACTTTAATTTATTTGAATTTGTAATTAATTGCTGGTTAAATATAATCGTGAAAAAAGAGGACCAGGAAATAACTTTATTAAATTCAGATATTGTTTCGATTAAGAGTCAAAAAAAAGACAACTTTAAAACTACTAACGTAAATATTTTATTAAACAGGGTTAGATTAGATAAAAAAAGAATTATCAAAAAAAGAATTATATTTTCATTTTCTTTAGTTGTCGCAATAACTTCTGTGATTCTTTATTTTACTATTTAGCAGAACTTGATTTAAAAAAGTTTATTGAAACAATAAAGAATTATATTATAAGTCATCTATAAATATTGGCGGGGTAGCTCAGTTGGTTAGAGCGCAGGACTCATAAGCCTGAGGTCAGTGGTTCGATCCCACTTCCCGCTACCAATTAATGTCCTGGAAAATCAATTAAGTTTTCAACATTATAATTATTTTTCACTAATTTATCCGATCCACCTAAATCAAATAAGTTAATTACAAATACAAATGCTGATACTTTACTTTTTGACATTTCAACAAGTTTAGCAGCAGCTTCCGCAGTTCCACCAGTCGCAATTAAATCATCTATGATTAAAACAGTATCATTCTCATTTAATGAATCTTTATGAACTTCAATTGTAGCTGTTCCATACTCAAGTTCAAAATCAATTGAATGAACATCAGACGGTAATTTATTTTTTTTTCTAAACATTATAAATGGTTTTTTTAAAATATAAGAAACTGCAGATGCAAAAACAAAACCACGAGATTCTATTGCTGCAATTTTTGTAAAGTTATATTTTTTTGATCTTTCAACTATTTGATTAATAGTTTCTGCAAATGCTATTTCGTCCTTTATTAGTGTGGTTATATCTCTAAATAAAATACCTTTTTTAGGATAATCAGGAATTGATCTAATATAATCTTTTAAATTCATAATAGTTAAATATATAAGTATAGATAATTAAATTTTTTACTATGACAACTAATAAATTAGCAATAATTGGTGGAAGTGGTCTTTATGATGTTGAGGAGTTTAAAGATAGAGAATTACTTGATCTAAATACACCATGGGGAAAACCATCAGATCAAATTCTAAAAACAATCTACAATAATAAAGAAGTTTATTTTTTACCAAGACATGGAAGAGGTCATTTTATTTCACCATCAAATATTAATTTTAGAGCAAATATTGATGCACTTAAACAATTAGGAGTGACAGATATTGTTTCTGTTTCTGCCGTAGGATCTCTTAAAGAAGATCTGCCCCCTGGAAAATTTGTTATAGTGGATCAGTTTATAGATAGAACATTTGCAAGAACAAAAACTTTTTTTGACGACGAAATTGTTGCACATGTTTCAATGGCTCACCCAACATCAAATGGATTGATGAATGCTTGTGAGGAAGCAATTAAAAAATCAAATATAGATTATCAAAGAAACGGTACTTATGTTGTTATGGAAGGTCCGCAATTTTCTACATTAGCAGAGTCTAATTTATATAGATCATGGAAAGCAGATGTAATTGGAATGACAAATATGCCTGAAGCAAAACTCGCAAGAGAAGCTGAAATTAGATATGCATCTGTTTCAATGGTGACTGATTTTGATTGTTGGCACCCAGATCATGAAAATGTTGATGTTCAACAAGTAATAAAAGTTTTATTAGGAAATGCTGAAAAAGCAAAAGTGATGATTAAAAATTTAATTGATAATTTTGAAGATCATATTGATCCAAATGATCCAACCAATAATTGTTTAGATGTAGCAATAATTACAGCTCCAGAAAAACGGACCCAAAAAACAATAGATAAGTTAAAAACTGTTGCTGGTAGAGTTTTGAGTAAATGAAAATTCAAGGAAAAGAATATCGAACAATATGGTATGAAGATAAGCTAGTAAAAATAATTGATCAAACAAAACTTCCTCATCAATTTATAATAAAAGATCTCAAATCAGTTAAAGACGCTATCAATGCAATCAAAGTTATGGAAGTTAGAGGCGCTCCCTTAATAGGAGGAACGGCTGCTTATGGTATAGTATTAGCTATTAAAGAGAGCACAGATAAAGAATTTATTTATAAAAGTGCAGAAGAATTAATTCAATCAAGACCTACAGCAATTAATTTAAAATGGGCCGTTGATCGTATGATGAATAAATTATCTGGAATTAATAGTGATCAAATCTTAGATATCGCTTTAAAGGAAGCACAAGAAATATGTGATGAAGATGAAAAGTTTTGTGAAAATATTGGTATTTATGGATTAAAAATAATTGAAGAAATTTATAAAGAAAAAAAAGATACAGTTAATATTTTAACTCACTGCAATGCAGGATGGTTAGCAACTATTAATTGGGGCACAGCAACATCACCAATTTATCATGCTCACAAAAAAGGAATTCCAGTTCATGTCTGGGTTGATGAAACTAGACCTAGAAATCAAGGTGCAAATTTAACTTCATATGAATTAAATGAGGAAGAAATACCCAATACTATAATTGCTGATAATACTGGTGGTATTTTAATGCAAAGAGGTGAGGTTGATATGTGTATTGTAGGAACAGACAGAACCTTATCAAATGGAGATGTATGTAATAAAATTGGAACTTATCTTAAAGCTTTAGCAGCACATGATAATAAAGTTCCTTTTTATGTTGCACTTCCAAGCTCAACAATTGATTGGAATATAAAAGATGCAAAAGATATTCCAATAGAAGAGAGAAATTCAGAGGAATTATCTCATGTCGAGGGTGTTGATGAGAACAATCAAATTAAAAAAGTTTTAATATATCCAAAAAAAAGCAAAGCAATGAATCTTGCTTTTGATGTTACTCCAGCAAAGTATGTAACAGGTTTGATAACTGAGAAAGGTATTTCCAAAGCTTCTTCTGAAGGATTAAAAAAGTTATTTAAATAATTTATCTAAGAGAGGCGGCAATATTTCCACCATCAACTGTTAAAACAGCTCCAGTAGTTTTTTTTGAAACTGCTAAATGAAAAAAAGCTTTTGCTACATCTTCTGCTTTTACTTCGTTTAAAAGTAAGTTTCCTCTCATATATTCATCGGTTGAAACTTCTCTTGCTTTAGCTCTAGATTTAATCATTCCATCATTAAGTAAACCACTTCTTATTCTATCAGCATTAACACCATTAGACCTTATTCCGAGTGAACCATAATCTACTGCATATTGTTTGCATAAGTTTAGTAGTGCCGACTTTGGTAATCCGTAAGGTCCAAAGTTTTTTCCAGGATTTACAGATTGTTTTGATATATTAAATAATAAACAGCCCTCGATATTCTGTTTTTTCATTATCTTAATTGTTTCTGAGGCACAATTTTGATGAGAAAAAAAATTATCCTCAAAACTTTGCCTTAAAATTTTATCATCTACTTCAGCTATAGAGCCACCAATTGCTGATCCAGCATTAGAGATTAGAATATCAATTCCACCATAAGTTTGTGCAATAATTTTGAAAGCTCTTTTAACACTATCTATATTTGTTACATCACAATGTAAGCAAAGGTCTTTTACTTTTGATTTCATTTCATTTACTTTTTGTAAATTGTAATCAAGCAAAACTACTTCAGCTCCATAACTCTTGAAAAGTTTATAAGTAGCAGCACCTATCGCTCCAAAACTTCCAGTTATAACAGCAACATTGCCTTGCAGTTCTTTTTTAACATTTTTAATTTTAGCTTGTTCTAAAGACCAATATTCAACATCAAATAAATCTTTTTCAGGTATAAACTTATAGTTAGAAGTTTCTTCAACAGAAGAAATCACTCTTGCATTTGTTTCAGTTAAATCTCCGGCAATTTTAGCAGCACCCAAACTATCTCCAACACTAAATAGCCCAACATTTTGAACCAATATAACTCTTGGAGAGGTGTCTAACATTGTTTTTTTGCCTTTTACTTTCTTCTTATTGGTGTCAAAATATTTAATATATTTTCTTCTATAATCCTTAAAACACTTTTCAGCTAATTTTTTAAAATCTCCTAAAGTAGAGTTTGGTTTGGGTGTAATAACTAATGGAAATGGTTTAACTCTTATAACATGATCAGGTGTGGCTGTACCAAGACCAGTGTATCTTCTGACTTCTTTACCATTGATAAAATAGTCTAAAATTTTATTAGATCTGTAATTTACTATAAATTTATTTGTTTTAGATTCAGACAACAATCCTCTTAGTATTGGAGAAATTTCATGTGGTTTAAATGAGTTATTGTATCTTTTTATTTGTTTTATCTTTTTTCTTTTAAACTTTTTGACTGCCCGCTCAGCAATTGATACGTATTTAATCATTAAGTCATAAGATTTTTTAGCATCATCATCAAAAGTAAAAATCCCATGATTTAAAAGAATTAAACAATTGATATTTGGATTTTTTGAATAAACCTCATTAATTTTTTGGGCTAATCCAAATCCCGGCATTACATAAGGAACAATACTAACTTTAGAGCCAAATATTTTTTTACAAAGATCTTTACCATTTGGTCTATTTGTAACATTCATTATCGCATCTGAATGAGTGTGGTCTACAAACTTAAATGGTAAAAAAGCGTGTAAAAAAGTCTCTACCGAGGGGTTAGGAGATTTGATGTCTATTAAATTTCTTTTTTGAAATGCAACCATATCTTCATCGCTTAAATATTTTTTATTTTTAAGAGACAACAAAGGATTTAATTTTACTGCTGGCAGACCTGCTGGCTCAATTTCAGCCATATCCCATCCACTTCCTTTAACACATAAGACATCATAATTTTTGCCATCAATATCTTTTATGGATGTTTTTACAGAAGTGTTTCCACCACCATGAAGAACTAGTTCACTATTTCTTCCCAATAACCTGGTTGTATAAACACGTAAAGCCATATCCCTTGAATGACCAAGTTTTTGGTACTTGTTTATGTATTTTTTAGCTTCTAAATTTGACCAATCGTTTTTCACCGTTTCAACCTCTGCGAAGTATTATAATAGTTTTTTGTTTGAAAGAAGTAAAAAATTTGATTAGTAAGGCTTCATCATACAATAAAATGACAAAAGTAGGCGAACATATAACCCTAGATATTATAGGTACAACCAAGGAGTATGATCCATCTTTGTATGAGAAAGTCATTAAAGAAATTGCAAAAGCCGCAGATGTTACAATTCTAAATATTTCAAAATATAAGTTTGAACCACAAGGTTTTACTATTTTAGCTTTATTAGCAGAAAGCCATATTAGTTTTCATACATTTCCAGAAAAAGGAATCATTAGTTTTGATTTTTTTACTTGTGGAAAAATTAGCCCATCAGTAGCAATCGATATAATTAAAAAAGAATTTGCACATAAGAGAATTGTTAAGAAAGAATTTAATAGAGATACAAAATCTTTGTATCACGATATTTATAGCTCTCCAGGTTTACAAAAATCATATGTCGTTAATGACGTACTTGAAGATTTTAAATCAAAAGTTGGTCAACACATTGAAATTTTAGAATTAGAACAGTTTGGTAAGTCATTATTTATTGATGGAGAGATACAAGTAGCTTCAACAGATGAACATTTATATAGCTCAACTTTTGTGGGTGCAGGCCTACATTTAAATAAAAATAATGAAAGAGCAGCTATTATTGGTGGAGGAGATGGAGGAGTTGCTAGAGAATGTATATCTAAAAATTTTAATTTTATTGATTGGTTTGAGCTGGACCCAGAGGTTGTAGATGTATGTAATAAACATCTAGGAGATATTGGAAAAAAAGCTACTGAAAAAAATTCTGTAAAATGTGTTTGGGGTGATGCTTTTGAAAGCATCAAATCAATAGAAGATGATACGTATGATCATATATTTGTTGATCTTAATGATGATCAGTTTTGTATAGACCTTGCAGCAAAAAATATGGACTCTATGATTAGAATATTAAAACCCAAAGGGGTAATCACTGCTCAGGTTGGAAGCCAAGATAAAAAACCTAAGCAAGTTGATAGTTGGTTGAATGTATTTAATCATCACTTTGGAAACACTAAATTATCAAGAGTTTATATCCCTAGTTTTGATTGCTCTTGGAATTTTTCATCGTCAATAAATCATTAATTTTTCTTTTTTAATTATTAAATCTGTGAAATAATTGCTCTAATTTAAAGGAGAAAATAATGAATATATTCAAAAAAACTATTTTAACAGTTCTAGCTTCTTTATTAGTCATCGGAAATGTTTACGCTGACAAAATAAAAATTGGAACTGAAGGTGCTTATCCTCCATGGAACTCTAAAGATGCTTCTGGTAATCTTATTGGTTTTGAGGTTGAGTTAGCACAAGAACTTTGTGCAATCATGAAAGCTGAGTGTACTATCGTTGAACAAGATTGGGATGGAATGATCCCAGCTTTATTGATGAGAAAGTTTGATGCGATTATGGCTGGAATGTCAATTACAGCTGAAAGACAAAAAACAATTACTTTTTCACAAGGTTATGCAGACGAAGTAGCATCACTTGCGGTAATGAAAGGTTCAAGTCTAGAGGGTATGGAAACTCCTGAAGGTATTAATTTAACTTTAGGTGGATCAGATGTTAAAAAAGCTCTTAAAACTCTAACTGGTGCACTTACTGGAAAAACTGTTTGTACTCAAACAGGAACTATTCACCAAAACTTTTTAGAGTCTGGTGATGTTGGAAGTGTAAATGTAAGAACTTACAAAACTCAAGATGAAGTAAACCTAGACCTTACATCTGGAAGATGTGATGTTGCTTTAGCTGCAGCAGTAGCATTTACAGATTATGCTGATAAATCAGGTAAGCCAGTCGTATTAGTTGGACCAACTTTTTCAGGTGGTGCATTTGGTAACGGTGTAGGTGTTGGGATTAGACAAGGCGGAGATGATGCGATCGGTAAAAGAGACGCTAAACTTCTAAAAGATTTCAACAAAGCAATTGATAAAGCTAGAAAAAAAGGAATTATTAGCAAACTTGCTATTAAGCACTTTGGTTTCGACGCTTCTATGTAATTAATTTCAGATTTGGCGACTATAATATATAGTCGCCAATCTATATGGAACTTCTCGCATTCGGTAAAACAGGTTGGGGGGATGAGTTATTTTACGCAACCCTAATGACTATTGCTGTCTCAGTAACAGCAATGTTGATAGGATTTATTTTTGCCTTAATCTTTACTCCACTTAAACTATCAAAATATAAATCTTTAAATTTAATTGGAAATTTTTACACAACAGTAATTCGTGGTGTCCCTGAACTTTTAGTTATCTATCTTTTCTTTTTTGGAGGAAGTGGTGCAATTATGTATGTTGCATCAATCTTTGGATATTTTGAATATATAGAGATTAATGCTTTTATTACTGGATCAATGGCAATTGGAATAATTTCAGGTGCTTACTCGACTGAAGTATTTCGTGGAGCAATTCAATCAATTGATAAAGGTCAGTTCGAAGCTGCTAAAGTTTTGGGTGTAGGTAAATTTGTACAGTTTTATAAAATAATTTTACCTCAAATGTTAAGACTAGCTATTCCTAATCTTAGTAATGTTTGGCAAATTACTTTAAAGGACACATCTTTAATTTCAGTTACAGGCTTGGTTGAAATCATGAGACAATCTTATATTGCAGCAGGCTCAACTAGAGATCCATTATTCTTTTACTCATTTGCTGCTGTTTTATATTTATTGTTAACATATTTAAGTATGAAACTAATTAATAGGTTAGAAGCTAGATATAGCAGGGGGTATTAATGGATTTTGATTTGATGTTTACTAGTTTCCCCAAATTATTAGGTGCAACTGTTGTTACCTTAAAACTTTTATCTGTTTCATTATTTTTTGGTTTGTTTCTTGGATTGTTGTTTGCAATTTTAAGATTAAATAAAAATATATTTATCAACAAATTTGCTTATGGATATTCTTATGTCTTTAGAGGAACACCTTTGTTGGTTCAGATTTTCATTATTTACTTTGGTTTGGGACAAATTGAATATTTAAGATCAACATTTTTATGGGTTATTTTAAAAGAACCTTACTGGTGCGCAATTATAGCTTTTACTTTAAATACTGGAGCATACACATCAGAGATATTAAGATCAGCATTTCAAACAATAAAACCAGGTGTTATAGAAGCTGGTAAAAGCTTAGGAATATCAAACAAAATAATATTCTATAAAATTCAAATTCCAATAGCGATTAGACAATCACTACCTGCTTATGGGAATGAAATAATATTAATGATGAAGGGTACTTCTTTAGCAAGCACCGTTACGTTAATGGACTTAACAGGTGTTGCTAAATATATTATTTCAACAACCTTTAAGCCAATAGAAGTATTTATTGTTGCAGGTGGAATTTATTTATTCATGACTTTTATTATTCATAATGTCATTAAATATTTAGAGAAAAAATATAGTTTTCAACAATAAAAATGTTTTTATCAGAAAAACAAATTAAAGATTATCAAACTAATGGAGTGATAATTGTTAAAGATATTTTTAAAGATTGGATAGAGCCATTAAGAAAAGGTTTCCAAAAGGTTTTGGATAAACCCAGTAAACATGGGCGAGAAAATGTAGATGGTAGTGATGGTAGATTTTTTGAAGATTATTGTAATTGGGAAAGAATAGAAGAGTTTAAAGATTGTATTTTTAATTCACCTGGAGCCCAAATTGTTGCTGAAGCAACTAATTCTAAATCATCTCAAATTTTTCATGAACATATATTTATAAAAGAACCAGGCACATATAAAGAAACACCTTGGCATCAAGACATGCCTTATTACTGTGTTGATGGTAACGATACTGGAAGTTTTTGGATACCATTAGATGAAGTTGATCAAAAAAATAATCTTAAATTAATTTTAGGTTCTCATAAATGGTCAAAGTTAATTAGACCAACAAAATGGTCCAATAACCAATCCTGGTATAATGATGATAGTTCTTTTATGGATTTACCATCATTAAAAGAATTTGAAAAAAATATTCTAATTCCAGAATTAAGTTTGGGTGATGCTGTTTTATTTAATTTTAAAACTGTACATGGCTCAACTGGAAATAATACTTCTAAATCGAGGAGGGCATTTTCAATGAGGTTCATAGGAGATGATGTGAAATATATTGATAGAGGAGGAGCAACATCTCCACCATTTGATGGAATTAATTTAAAAATTGGAGATGTAATGAGAGAGGATTGGTTTCCAAAAGTTTTTAATAGCTAATTGGCTTTTATTTTTTGATTAATAACTAGAACTGCACCAATAATTAAAACAGGAAGCCCAATAATAAGATCTATTTGCCACTCTAATTTTTCAAAAATCGTAGATATTATTAAAGCAAGAACAGGCATAACAACACCTACATAACCTGCTCGTCCAGGACCAACTTTTTCGAGTAATTTTAAATATGAAACGAAAGCAAAGATTGATCCAAAAATAGATAAATAAAATAGAGACGTTATATAACTAAAACTATATTCAAATAATAATTCAGAACCACGCACTTGTGTTATTAAAAAAGTAATAATAGAACCATATAACATAGCATAAGCTATTGTTTGTAGTGCAGGAAAATTATTATTCAAATTTCTTTGATGAACCATGTTTCCTGTTGAGGCACAAAATGTTCCAATTAATGCTAAAAATAATCCTATGTGAGTACCTTTTTCAAAGCTAAAATTAATGATTTCATCATTAAAAATAATTACAATCCCAATCATTCCAATTAATGCACCAATTAATGTTTTTAAAGATGGTTTTTTCTTGAAGTAAAAAGTTTCACCCAAAATATTCATTATAACAACAGTGGAAAAAACAATTGCTGGAAATGCACTTATTAAATATGTGTTGGAAAGGTAAAAGAAAACATAATTAATTGAATAAAGACAAATTCCAAAAAATAAAAACCAAAAGTGATAATTGATAGAAAACTTTAAATTCTGTTTTTTAATCAATAGGTAAATAAAAAAAATGATTGCTGCAATTAAGAATCTATAAAAAACAGATACTAATGGATCCACGTAACCTAATTGAAATTTAATTAAATACCAAGTAGGTGACCAACAAAAAAGTGTGATTAAAAATAAAACATAGTTATTCATTAACAGTTCTAATAACTAGTATATTCTTTAATTTCTTTTATCTTCGAACCTGTGTGATTATTGATTTCTAGTTTAATTTTAGCCCTGTCGTCATTTAAGAAATGAACATCTCTTGAAAGTTTAATAAAAGTCTCTGTAAAATCTTTTTCTTTTTCACATTGTCTTTTATCATCTTCAATTACCCATAATTTTGCATTAATTTCTTTTAAAGACTCAAATAGCTCATTTAATTTTTGATCAGATTTAACATTGTTATTTAACTGATCTTTAAGAATTGAGTGTTCTTCATTAATAAATTTTAGTTTTTCCAAATCTTTGATTTTTTCTTGTTTAATTTCTAGAATAGAAATTTTGTCCAATAATTCACCAACTGACACTTCGACTAGAATTTTATTCATTAAAAAATATACTATGTTAAGTTGTTATAAATATGTCTAATATTTTAGTCATTAAACATGGATCTTTAGGAGATATAGCTCAAGCGTGTGGGGCAATTCAAGATATTTCTGAAAATCACAAAAATGATGAAGTTCATTTGTTAACAACCAAACCATATTTTGATCTATTTAAAAAAAATCCACATATTTCCAATGTTATTCTGGATAAGAGATTACCAAGATTTAATCTGATCTATTTATATTCATTGATGAAGAATATTAAGAAATACAAATTTTCCAAAGTTTATGACTTACAAAACTCAAGCAGAACAGCTTTTTATAAAAGAATATTATTTCCTAATGCTACGAAAGATACATGGTCATCTACTGAAACCACATTACCAGAAGGAACTACAAAAGAAGATTTTGATAAAGACTCAGTTTTATCTAGGTTTGATTATCAGTTAAAAAGCTCAGGAATTACAACTCACCACACATTAAGCCCTGATTTTTCGTGGAGCCCATCAGATATATCTCAAATAAAAAATTACCATCAATTAGAAAAATATATTGTACTTTTTCCTTTTTGTTCCCCTCATTTAACTTCTAAGAAATGGCCTTATTATAATGATTTGATTTCTATGATTAATGAAAGATTAGAAAATAAATTTAAAGTAGTT
The DNA here is from genome assembly GCA_902558795.1 of uncultured Pelagibacteraceae bacterium. Lineage (GTDB taxonomy): Bacteria > Pseudomonadota > Alphaproteobacteria > Pelagibacterales > Pelagibacteraceae > Pelagibacter. The sequence goes on from CACEFI010000005.1 coordinate 32,961, forward strand.
ATAGCACCTGGACCAGGAGAAATTAAAGATGCATCAAATATTAATGCTCTTTGTATTTTAGACAATGGTAAAGCTTTAGATATCTCTCAATTAGCAGCATTAATTAAAGATAGTTCATTTGTCGTCGCTAATGATACGGGCCCAGCACACATGACGGCTCATTTAGGATCAAAAGGAATTGCTTTATTTGGTTCTCACACTACTCCTTTTAAAGTAAGCATTGAGAGAGAAAATTTTAAAGCAATACAAGTCTCAGAGTTATCTAAGTTGTCAGCTGAAAAAGTTTTTGAAAGATTGTCTGAGGTTATTTCTTAATTTTTTCTAATACTCTTAAAAATATAGGAACAGTGAAAAGGATAAAAAGTAATCTTATTATATGATGAAAAGCAACAAAGTCTGGATCTAAATCAAAAGCTATTGCTATTACTGCTACCTCATAAATTCCACCAGGACTAAAAGATAATATTAAAGTTAAAATGTTTGTATCAACAAAGAATGTTGCAAGATAGGCTGCAACCAAACCTAATACTACCAAAATAGTGGTAGCTACAATACTATGAAGAGAATTATTGGCTATCTCTTTAACAGTTTTTTCAGCAAACCTGCATCCGACAGAAGCACCAAGTATTAAAAGGCAAAAATTAATAGATGCACCAGGCAGTTTGTATGAAGCAATATCTGTGATTTGTAATAATCCACTAGCAAATAATGTACCTGAGAGTAAAGCTGCTGGAACTCTAATTTTATCAAAAACAAAAATAAAAAACAAAGATGCAATGATAAGTAAAATTAGATTTAGATGATTTTGACCCATGTAATCAAAGTCATCTAATAGTAATGCTTCTGAACCAGTATTATTAACGATAATAAATGGAATAACAGTTATGATTATAATTAGCCTAATTAAATGTGAAGTTGCTACTTGAGATAAATCGGTTTTTTCATTTTCTGCTAAAATCATTAATGGACCTAAAGCACCTGGTGCTGCAGAGAATATTGAAGCTTTTTCACCATAACCTGAAAATTTTTGAAGGTATTTTGATACAATCAAAATACAGACTATTATATAGATAAGCATTATTACTGATGTCCAAATCCAATTAATCATCTGATTAAATAGGCTCTGATCAATATAGTTACCTATATGAAGTCCAAGGATAATTAAAATTGAACTTAGAGCTATTTTGGGCATTACAACTTTCAAGCCTGCTAATGCAGCAATAGATGTGACGATCATTGGACCTAACATCCAAGCTAAAGGAATATTAAAATAGTCAGCAACTATCGCACTAGGAATTGAAATTAAGATTACTGAAATAAACTTTTTAGCGAAAAGTTGTTTAAAACTTGAATAATAAAAAGTAACTTTAGACTCGTTCATAATCAGCTTTTCTATCACCACTTTAAAAAAAAATAACAGAAAAGAGGTTATTGAAAAAAGTGAACTTTAATTTTTTTAATAAAATTTATTAATAGTAAATGCTGAGTTTTTATCTCAGTAATTAGAATCAATCATTAGTTGAATGACAATATTATAAGTTGCATTGTTATTTATACTGTAATTTACTGTGATTTTTAAATTAGAGAGGGAAAAATAATGAAAAACTTAAAAAAAATAGTTTCAGTATTATTTTCAGCAATCCTATTATTCTCAGCAACAACTACAAGCTCAGTAGCAATTGATAAATTGCACTTTGTAATTGGTGGTGGTGCTGGTGGTGGTTGGGATGGAACTGCTAGAGGTACTGGAGAAGCTTTAACAAAAGCTGGAATGTTAAAAAGTGCATCATTTGAAAATATGTCAGGTGGTGGTGGTGGTAAAGCGTTAGCTTTCATGATTAATACTAAACCTGCAAACACAGTTTTAGTTCAATCAACACCATTAGTTTTAAGATCAATCACAAGACATAAAGGTTATGTAAGTGGAAGTGGTACTTTATCTTATAAAGATGTTGTGCCGATCGCTGGTGTAATTGGTGATTATGGTGCAATTGCTGTTGCAAAAAACTCACCTTACAAAAACTTTAAAGATGTTGTTGATGCATACAAAAAGGATCCTAGCTCTATCAAAATGGCAGGCGGATCAGTAAGAGGAAGTATGGACCATTTAATTGGTGCTTTAGCTTTCCAAGCTGCTGGTGCTAATCCAAATGATGTAGCTTATATTCCTTATGATGCTGGTGGAAAAGCGTTAGCTGGACTTTTATCTGGTGAGACACAAATTATCTCAACAGGTTTAGGTGAATTGATGGGTGCAAGAGACCAAGTAACAATTATTGGTATCACTGCTCCTTCAAGAGTTTCTGATGCTCCAGATGCACCAACTCTAAAAGAACAAGGATATGATGTGCAATTCGTTAACTGGAGAGGATTTTTTGGCCCTCCAGGCATGAGTAATGCTGATAAATCAGCTATTGCAAAAATGCTTGGCGATGTACAAAAAACTCCTGAATGGGAAACTGTCAGAGCGAGAAATGCTTGGGTAAATATTTATAACCCAGAAGGCAAGTTTGTTTCTTTCTTAGAAAAACAAACAGAAGAAATGACAGCTCTTATGAAAAAACTAGGAGTTATATAATCCTTAGGATTATTTAGAATTAGAGCAGTGAATATAAATACTACAAAAATTATATCACTGCTCTTTTTTATTTTTTCAGCATTTTATTTATATACTGCTTACCAAATTCAGGTTTTTGCATTTGATGAAAATGCACCATTTAATGCTAGGACATTTCCAATTTACCTAGGCTATGCCGGATTGTTTTTTTCTGGATTAAAACTTATTTTACCAGATCCAAATACTATTAAAGTTGAACACAAAAATTTAGAGTACAAAAAAACAGGTATACTTGTACTTATTGCTATTATTTATGGAGCTACAATTTTAAAAGTTGGTTATTTTTTAACCACATCTTTATTTTTATTTGCCTCTTATTATTTCTTAGGAGAAAGAAGGTGGATACTAATGTTCATATTATCTTTCCCTTTTGTAGCTGCGTTCATGTATCTACTTCACGGAGTTCTTAATATCTATTTAAGAGATCCATTCTTACAATCAATTGGAGTAATGGGATGATTGAAGGAATATTAATTGGATTAACTACAGCTTTAACAATCCAAAACATATTAATGGTTATGATTGGTTGTTTCTTTGGAACAATTATTGGAATGCTACCAGGCCTTGGTCCAATGACTGCAATTGCATTAATGATACCAATTACTTATGGTTTTGATCCTGCAACAGGATTAATTTTAATGGCTGGTGTTTATTATGGAGCGGTATTTGGTGGATCTACTTCTTCTATATTATTAAATGCTCCAGGTGTCCCAGGAACTGTAGCAACTTCATTTGATGGGTATCCAATGGCCCAACAAGGTAAAGCAGGAAAAGCTTTAGCTATAGCAGCATGGAGTTCATTTGCAGGAGGAACGCTATCTGCAATTTATTTATTATTTATGGCACCAAGTTTATCAAAAGTTAGTTTATCTTTTAGATCACCAGATTATTTTGCATTAATGATTTTAGGTTTAACTGCTATCGCTGCTTTTTCATCCAAAGGTCAGTTTCTAAAAGCAATGATGATGGTAGTACTAGGTTTAATGTTAGCCTCTGTTGGTCAAGATAGTTTGTCTGATATTACAAGATTTACATTTAACAATATGAATTTAACAGATGGGATTAGCTTTGTACTAGTTGTGATGGCAACGTTTGCAATGAGTGAAGCCTTAACAATTATACTAAAAAGAAATGATCCAACGAGTGCTGCTAAACAAGTCTCTTTAACTGAACTAGGTTCTATCAAAATTAATAAAGAAGAACGAGCTAAAATGTACAAAACCATTCCAAGATCATCAGTGATTGGTTTTTTAATTGGTGTTTTACCAGGAGCTGGTGCAACTATTGCATCTTTTTTAGCTTATGGAATGGAACGAAACGTAGTCAGTGATGAAGAGAAAGAGAAATTTGGTAAAGGAAGCGTAAATGGTTTGTCAGCACCAGAAACTGCAAACAATGCTGCTTGCTCTGGTTCTTTTGTGCCAATGCTTACTTTAGGAATTCCAGGAAGTGGAACGACAGCTGTCATGTTAGGTGCACTTTTAGGATTTGGGGTTCAACCAGGTCCTAGACTTTATATGACAAACCCAGAAATTTTCTGGTCAATAATTATGTCTATGTACATTGGAATGGTAATATTGCTTATATTAAATTTACCGCTCATTCCCTATATAGCTAGAATTCTTGCGGTTCCTAAAAATTATTTAATCCCTTTAATTCTATTTTTCTCTGTAACTGGAATTTATGTAATGTCATTTAATAACTTTGATATTTATTTAATGATTGGGATAGCTGTAGTTGCAACTTATTTAAGACTATATGACTTTCCAATGCCACCTCTAATATTAGCTTTTGTATTAGGTGGATTAATGGAAGAAAATCTTAGAAGGTCTTTGTTATTAAGTAATGGTTCGTGGGAATTTTTGTGGGACAGAACATTAACCGCTTGTATCCTGGCTACTACAATTTTAATTGTAGTTTGGCATATTTACAAAACCTTTAAAAAGAATAATTAAGATTTAATATCAATTCGTTTTCTAATAATTTCTTTATTAAGCTTCATTTCACGGTATGACATAATAAAAACTCCTAAAAATATAATACTAGCACCAATCCAAGTGAAGAGATCAGGGGTTTCGCTAAATACGAAATAGCCAATTAGAGATGCAAATACTAAGCTTAGAAAAGAATAGGGTTGTGTCATGCTCACATCTACTAGTTTATAAGCATGATTAATACAAAGATGTAACAAAGTACCAGACAAACCTGCAAAAAATAAATAAATCAGAGTTTGTAAACTAGGTGTTTGCCAATAAAACAATGCAATAATGAAACTAAAAATAGTCATATAGCTGTATCCATAAGATAAAATTGTAATCGAACTATCATCTTTTGTGATAGTTTTTGTAATTATGATCACAATGGACCACATAAAAGAAGAGGCTAGTGCCATATAAACTCCAAGAGAGATTTCAATAATTCCAGGCCTTAAAATTATTAACATTCCAATAAATCCCAAAACTAATGCAAAACTCCTGTATATGTAAATTTTTTCTCCAAGAAACAAAACAGCCAATATAGTTACCAAGAAAGGAACAACAAAGGATATGGCTGTAGCTTTTTCAATTGGCATCATTACTAAAGCTGAGAAATATAACAGCATCGAAGGTAAGTTTAAAACTGCTCTTAGAAAATGTTTTTTATGATGATTTGTTTTAAAAACTGTAAATTTAGATTTTAACATATAGGGAAAAATAATTAGGAAACCAAATAAAAATCTAAAAAATCCAGCAACATAAACATTAACATCCTCTTGTGCTAATTTTAGAAAAGTTAACATTAATGTTCCAAAAAAAACTGAAATGATAATTAAAAAAATTGCTAATTTATTATTGGACATCAATAAACGACTATAAGTATAACTGAACTATTAACAATCTTAGTTTAGTTTAATTTTTAGAAGATTGGTTTAAAACAAAGATACCAGAGCAAGTAATTACAATAGCTCCAATAATTGTAAATATATCAGGAGTATCATTATAAAATATATATCCAAAAATTATTGCCCAAAAAATTAATGTGTAATGAAATGGTTGGATTATGCTTGCTCTTGCTTTACTCAATGCAATGATTTGAAGATAAAGTCCTAATGAAAAAAATATACCTATGCCTAAAAACATTGAGTATGAAGAACTATCTATTGGTCTCCAAAAATTAGTAGCTAATAAAGACATAACTAACAAACCAATTATTGAGGTAAAAAATAAAGATGTTTCATTTGAGTCGTATTTTGAAACTTTTTTAGTAATGACCTGATAAAGTCCTAATACAAATGCTGCCATTAAAGGCAATAAAGCTTTAGGATCAAAAATTGATGAAGTTGGTCGTAGAATAATTAAAACCCCAACAAAACCGATAAATATAGCTATCCAGGTTTTAGGAGATACTTTTTCTTTTAAAATTATTGAAGATAAAGCAACAACTATTACTGGAGCTAAGGAACCGACGCTATGCGCATTTGCTAAAGATAAATATTTAAATGACAATACAAAACAACCAGACTCTATCACTGATAATAAGCTTCGAAATATCTGTAATTTAACATCTTTAGATTTGTAAAATAAATTGTTTTTTTTTCTCTTAGCCTCAAACAAAGCTAAAAATAAAACAAAAACATATTTAAATAAAAGTAATTGAAAAACAGAATGATGTAGTATTAAAGTTTTTTGAATTGCATCTAAGATAGAAAAAGATAAGTAAGCAAAAATTCCAAAAAGTATCCCAATAGACTCCTTAGACTTAAAAAGATGCATAAATTAGTTTAAAATCTTTTTATATTCTTCAATGATATTTGACCAATAAAACTTTGTAACAAAGTCTTTTGCATTTTTTCCATATTCTAAATATTTTTTATTTTCTAAAATAGAATTGATCGATGAATAAATTTCATCCAATTCGTTGCCATCACAAATTAATCCTGTTTTTTCATGATCAATAGCATCAGATGCACCACCATCTTTACCACCAATAGATGGAATGCCATATTGAGCTGCTTCTGTATAAGCAATACCAAAACCCTCAACTGATGATTTGTAAATACCAGAGGGCATGATAAATATATTCGATTTAGCAACTAAAGCATTTTTTAAATCATCAGTTATATCTTTAAAAAACATTACCTGACCTTCTAAATCTAATTCTTTTACAAGATTTTTAATATTTTCTTCCTCATCGCCATAACCAATACAGATATAGACAATATCAGGGTATATCTGTTTTAAATTTCTTAGAGCCATTATTACTTTTTCATGATTTTTTCTTTTATCAAATCTTGAAACTGTAATTAATCTTGGAGATTTTATTTTAAGTAAGCTCTCAACTTTATCTAGTGATTTTTGATCAAGATCTTTTATTGGATCTATTCCTGGATTGATAACAATAATTTTTTCTTCTTTAACACCAATATCAATTGCTAAATTTTTAGTGTATTTTGAATTGGCAATTACTTTTTCAACACTATTTAAAACTTTTAACAATCGTTTATTTATTCCTGATCCTTTAGCATGGTTAATTTCTTTACCGTGAATTAAGCAATATTTTTTTTTATTATTTTTTAAATGCTCCAAACTTTTCCAATGATCAGAAATAATTCCATTTACTTTACTATCTTTGACAAATTCATCAATTAGATATGCTTTTCTATATTTTCTAAGTAATTTAGGTCCACCAACTCTTTCAATAGAAAATGATGCTTGATCATCAAAAGATTTATGATTTTCTATATAGTCAGTAAAAACTTTGATCATAAAGCTCTTTGAAAGTTCTTTTGCAAGTCCCCACATTAAGCTTTGCATTCCACCTAATTCAGGTGGAAAAGATCTAGTAACGATTAAATACATTAATCATATTTCCATTTAATACTACAGCCAGCACTAGGGATTTGATCTTGTGGTCCATTGCCGGTTTCAGCAATTTGCTTCATAGATTTTAATAAATCACTTTCACCATTTTTTACTGGCACAAAATTCTTAAGTTCTCTTAATCTTCCTCTATATTGAAGTTCTAAATTTTTATTGTAGCCAAAAAAATCTGGCGTACATACAGCATCATAAGATTTTGCAACTTCTTGAGTATCATCGTGCAAATAAGGAAAACTAAATTGATTATCAGTTGAAAATTTAATCATTTTATCAAAAGAGTCCTCTGGATAATTAATAAAATCATTTGAACATATTGCAACTGAGTTTATTCCAATTTTTTTTAATTCATTACAGTCTTCAACTAGTTCTTTTGTTATAGCTTTGACATATGGACAATGATTACAAATAAACATAATCAAAGTTCCATTTTCTCCTTTGATATCGTTCAATGAAATAATTTTATTTTCTGTTGATTTTAATTCAAATGATAAAGCTTTTTTACCAAAATCACATATTGGAGTTTGAACTGGCATACTATAAGAATATATAAATTATGTTTTACGATTTAAAAGATAAAAAACCACAAAACTCTGGCGAAAATTGGGTAGCACCTAATGCAACGATTATAGGAGACGTTACTTTAGAAAAAAACTCAAGTATCTGGTTTAATGCAGTACTACGTGGTGATATTGAAAATATTTACATAGGTGAGGGATCAAATATTCAAGATGGCAGTGTTTTACATACTGACCCAGGCTGCCCTTTAAAAGTTGGAAAAAATGTAACTGTTGGCCACCTTGTTATGCTTCATGGATGTACAATTGGAGATAATAGTTTGATTGGTATTGGGGCAGTAATTCTAAATAATGCTAAGATTGGAAAAAATTGTATTATTGGCGCCAAAGCTTTAATTACAGAAAATAAAGAAATACCAGATAATTCATTAGTAATTGGCTCACCAGGTAAAGTAATCAGAGAAATAACTGAAGAAGAAAAAAAATCAGTTTTAGAAAATACAAAACACTACCAAGATAATTGGAAAAGATATTCTAAATCAGTATTTTAATTAATGAGCAAGAAATTTAAGATTGGTATTGATTATGGAGGTACCAAAATTGAAGGAATTCTTTTAGATGATATGGGACTTCAAATAGAGAGAAAAAGGTACTCATATGAAAAAAATTATTTGTCTGGGATTGAAACAGTAAAAAAACTTGTAGATGAATTTGATAAATTAAGTAATCAAATTTGCACAGTTGGTGTAGGAATACCAGGATTTTCATCTAAGGAAACTGGATTGGTAACAAACGCTAATTCTATGTGGTTAAATGATAAACCATTTAAAAAAGATTTAGAAATAGCACTTAATAGAAAAGTAAAGTTAATGAATGATGCTAATTGCTTTACCTTATCAGAAGCTGTTGATGGAGCTGGAAAAGATTATCAATCTATTTTTGGAATAATAATTGGAACGGGTTTTGGTGGAGCACTATCATATAAGAAAGAAATTATTGAAGGAGCTAATCAAATTGCAGGTGACTGGGGTCACCAACCTCTTCCATACCCAACAAAAGAAGAAATTGAAACAAAGATAAACTGTCCATCAATGAATTGTGGAAGACCTCTATGTGCAGAACAATTTATGTCAGGTATAGGTTTTAAAGATGTGTTTAATCAAAAATATAATACAAATTTTTCCTCAGAAGAAATTGTACAACTTGATTTAGATGGAGATCTTAGGGCTAATTTAGAATTAAGTTTATATGAAGATAGGATGGCAAGATTAATGGCAGTGATGATAGGAATTTTTGATCCTGATGCTATTATTCTTGGAGGTGGAATGTCCAATATTGATAGACTTTATAAAAATATTCCAACGTTGATACCAAAATATACTTTTTCCAACAAAGTGATAACGAAAGTATTAAAAAATTTTCATGGGGATTCAAGCGGAGTTAGAGGTGCCGCTTGGCTTTAGAATAATGTATAATATATTTACAAAAAGGAGAAAATAATGCCAGCAGGTTATGTGATTGCACAATTAAAAATAACAAATTCTGAAAACTATAAAGAATATGTAGAAAAAGTTCCTGATGTAATTAAAAAATATGGAGGCGAATATCTTGCTAGAGGAGGTGAACATCAAGTTGTTGAAGGCGAAGATAATTTTCCAAGAATAGTTATCATTAAATTTCCAACTTATGAAAAAGCATTAGAGTGGTACAATTCTGAGGAATATAAACCTGTCAAAGACATACGTTTGCAAAACTCTGAAGGAAGCAATATTATTGTTAAAGGAGTATGAGAAGATTTCTATTAATTTTTTTAGTTAAATAAGAGACCATTAACTGAATAAACTATTAATCCAATTATTATAATAAATAAAATTAAAAAGGAAATTTGCCCACTTAATTGAGATTTAATTTTTGTTTTTCCTTCTTTAAATTTTTTAACATGAATGCTACCAAATCTCATTACAACTAATCCTATAATGATTAAAAATGCTGTAAATATGTATCCAGTGACCATCTATGGAACTAACCAATATTCTCTTGAAATAGTTTTTTCAGAACCTAAATTATTTTCAAAATCGAATTTAGCTCTTCGATGTCCTTTAGCTGCTAAATAAAGCCATTCAATAGATTTTATTTTACACTGAATAACGGTAAAGTTTTTATAACCTTCTTCACTTTGTTCCTTAGTGTAATCAAAATTATCTAGTTCAGGTTTTAACCCTGAGGTAGGAATGTCACTTTCTGTTCCTGGCCCGTCATCAACTAAATAACATTTTCTAGATATATGTTGTGTTTTCAACCATGACTCTTTTGTTACTTGGTTATTATGATTTACAGTACATTCTACTTTAAGTCTTACCTGTATTTTTTCTTCTTTATCATAAAATAACATTGCAGCATTTTTATTAGCTTTTAATTTAGCAATTTTATCCGATCTGATATCGCTATGATATTGAACAAGATTTTTTATTTCATCTGCCTTTCTAAGAACGACTATTCGTCCATCAAAATCAGATTGATGTCCGCATATGAAAACAGGAATTCGAAAGGGTGATCCTCTATCTTTGACCGCATTAGTTAGCATTGACCAAATTTTCTTTTTGATCTCAGTAAAATCCTCGTAATAAGGAACTGTATCAGTCACAAATATTATTTTTTCTTCTTTAATCTAGCAATTA
>CACEFI010000006.1 GCA_902558795.1 uncultured Pelagibacteraceae bacterium
CCAAAATTAATCTTAAAATGATTAAAAACGTAATTGGTAAGGATACTGTATCTGCTGTGAGGTCAGGTTTTTTTTGGGGTTACGCTGGTTTAATTGACAATATCGTTAAATTAATTAAGAAAGAAACCAGAAAATCTTTTAAAGTAATAATTACTGGAGGATTTTCTAATTTATTTAAAAAATCAATAAATACGAAAGTTAGTCATAATAAAAATATTACTATTAACGGACTTATTAAGATCTCAAAATTAATTAAATAATATGAAAGATGAACTGTTATTTTGTCCATTAGGTGGATCTGGTGAAATAGGAATGAACATGAACCTATTTGGTTATGGTCAACCTAGTGATCATAAATGGATAATGGTTGATATAGGTGTAACTTTTGCTGACGACACCATTCCTGGAGTTGATTTAATTTATCCTGATCCAGGCTTTATCGTTGAGAGAAAAGATAATTTACTTGGTATAGTGTTAACACATGCTCATGAAGATCATATTGGAGCAATTGCACATTTATGGCCACAACTTAAATGTAAAATTTATGCCACACCTTTCACGGCTGTTCTTATAAAAGAAAAATTTAGAGAAAAACATATAGATATAACTAAAGATTTAAAAATTGTTGAATTGAATGGAACTGTATCTTTAGATCCTTTTGAAATTGAATACATAACTCTTACTCATTCCATTTTAGAGCCAAATGGTTTAAGAATTAAAACTCCAGCAGGATCTATTTTACATACAGGTGATTGGAAAGTTGACCCTAATCCATTGATTGGAGATAAAATTAACGAAAATAGACTTAAAGAAATAGGAGAAGAAGGCGTTCTTGCTATGATTTGTGACTCTACCAATGTTTTTAGTGCTGGTAGATCAGGCTCAGAGTTAGATGTTAGAAAAAATTTACTTAACGTTATGTCACGACTAAAGAAGAGAATTATTATAACCTCTTTTGCATCTAATGTGGCTAGAATGGAAACAGCTTTTTATTGTGCAGAGAAAACTGGCAGACAAATTTCACTTGTTGGAAGATCTATGCACAGAATTTATAAAGCTGCACGTCAGTGTGGTTACTTAAAAAATACTATTGAACCTATTGATCCTAGAGAGGCAAAAAACTTTTCAAGAGAAAAAATTGTTTATTTATGTACCGGTAGCCAAGGCGAGCCAATGGGTGCAATGATGAGAATATCAAGTTACACACATCCAGATGTTTTTATTGAACAAGGTGATGCAGTTATATTTTCTTCTAAAATTATTCCTGGAAATGAAAAAAAACTTTACAAACTACATAATCAACTTGTGAAAGATGGTATTGAAGTTGTCTCTGAGGAAACAGAGTTTATTCATGTTTCTGGACACCCTAACAGAGAAGATCTTAAAGATATGTATAATTGGGTTAAACCAAAATGTGTAATACCAGTTCATGGTGAACACAGACATATGATTGAACACATCAATTTTGCTAAAGAAATGCAAGTCCCACACCCAGTTCAAGTTGAAAATGGAGATATAGTAAAATTGTATCCTGGAGATAAACCTGAGGTATATGATAAAGCGCCAAGTGGCAGACTGTATTTAGATGGAAATGTAAGTGTTGATGGAGATTCACAATCCATAAAAGATAGAAAAAATTTAAGTGCTAACGGCTATCTAGAAGTGACTATAATGATAACGCCAAAAGGTAATGTGCATAATAACCCTGTATTATCTTATAGAGGTTTACCAGTCTATGATAAGGATGAGTTTGACTATGGTCTAGAATACGAAATAGAAAAAACAACCAGATCATTCAAAGTTGGAAGCAGGCAACAAGAACATAATTTAATTGATGCACTTAAAATAGCTTGTAGAAAATTTTCAAAAGAAAAAACTGGAAAAAAACCGTTTACCAATATTAATTTAGTTAGAATTTAATGAGCGTAACAGGCCTAGCAATAATTTATATAATTATTTGGTGGATAGTTTTTTTTGCAATATTGCCAATTGATGTAAATAGGTCAAAAACAATCAAAATTGAAGGCGAGGATCCTGGATCACCAGAAAATCCAAAAATGTTAAAAAAGTTCCTTTATTGTACAGGTATTACTACTATAATTTTTATTATTATTTATATACTAATAAAATTTGAATATTTGAATTTAAGAAATATTATTACTTAAGATGCTTTTATCAAAATCTTTCATTCCAATATTAAAAAATAATCCTTCCGAAGCTAAGATTAAATCTCATCAACTAATGTTGAGAGTAGGAATGATCAAACAAGCTTCAGCGGGTATTTATTCTTGGTTGCCTCTTGGATTCAAAGTGATGAAAAAAATTGAAGCTATAGTAAGACAAGAACAAGATAAAATTGGTGCACAAGAAATTTTAATGCCTACAATTCAATCAAGTGAAATTTGGAAAGAAAGTGGAAGATACGATGATTATGGAGAGGAAATGCTTAGAATTAAAGATCGTCAAGATAGAGAAATGCTTTACGGTCCAACTAATGAAGAACAAGTAACTGAAATTTTTAGATCCTCATTTAAATCTTATAAATCATTACCTCAACTTCTATATCACATACAATGGAAGTTTAGAGATGAGATAAGACCTCGATTTGGAATTATGAGAGGAAGGGAATTCTATATGAAAGATGCTTATTCATTTGATGTTACAGATGAAGATGCATTTTATTCCTATAACAAATTTTTTTTATCTTACTTAAGAACTTTTAAAAGATTATCATTAACAGCAATTCCAATGGCTGCAGATACAGGTCCTATAGGAGGTAATTTATCTCATGAATTTATAATTTTAGCTGACACAGGTGAAAGTAAAATTTTTACTGACAAAAGAATTTTTGATTTAACAAGTGAGGGTACTAATTTAGAAAAATCTTCGTTAGAACAAATGCGTAAAAAATATGAGCAGTTTTATTCAGTAACAGATGAAAAATTTAATAAAGATGAATTTGAAAAAATAGTTTCAAAAGAAAATAGACTAATTACAAAAGGTATTGAGGTAGGTCATATATTTTATTTTGGTGACAAATACTCAAAAGCTATGGATGCTGCAGTTGATCTTCCTGGTGGTAAAAAGGATTTCGTTAAAATGGGTTCTTACGGTATTGGTGTGTCAAGGTTAGTAGGGGCAATAATTGAGGCTAAATATGATGATAAAAACGAAATCATGAAATGGCCATTGTCTGTTGCTCCATATGATATTTCACTGATACCTATGATAAATAAAAATGATAACTCTGCTCTTGAAAAGGCCAATAATATTAATTTGGAACTTATAAAAAATAGTATTGATGCAATTATCGATGATACTGATGAAAACTATTCATCAAAAATAAAAAAGATGAATTTAATTGGAGCTCCATATCAAATTGTTATAGGAAAAAAATCTGAGGGTGATCTTCTTGAATTTAAGGAGACGGGTGGTGAAACTCAGAATTTAAGTTTAGATAAAATAATTGAAATTATAAAAAAACAAAAAGCTTCAAATTGATTTCTACGTTAGAAAAAGAAATTACTTTTAGATTTTTAAAAGCTAGAAAAAAAGATGGCTTTTTAAATGTTATATCAATTTTTTCCTTTATAGGTATTAGTCTGGGTGTTGCAGTTTTGATAATTGTTATGTCTGTTATGAATGGGTTTAGAACAGAGTTGATAAATAAGATTGTCGGATTTAACCCACATATAACTGTAAAATCTTACGATAAAAATGGAATTGATCGTGACAAACTAAATAATAATAATTTAAATTTTATTACTAAGAATTTAATTTTTAGCAACTCTGGCGAGGCTATTATTTTAAAAAATAATACTTCCAAGGGAATAGTTTTAAGAGGATATCAAACCAAAGAATTTTCTAATTTAACAATAATTAAAAATGATAAATTTAAAGGCGACAAATCTAAGTTAGATAAAAACTCTATATCTATAGGTAATGAACTAAGCTTTAGTTTGGATCTTAAAATAGGAAATAAAATAACTCTTATGTCTCCATCAGGAGTAGAAACAATTATTGGAAGTATGCCAAAACAAAAAACTTTTGAGATAACATCAATTTTTAATAGTGGACTAGCTGATTTTGATAACAATATAGCTATTATTAATTTAGATACATTAGATGATTTTTTTGGCTTTGAAAAAAAAGATAGAAACTTAGAAATTTATTTAAAAGATCCAAAAAATATCGAAGAACAAAAACAAATAGTTCAAAAAATTTTTGATCAAGAATTTATTTACACTTGGGCAGATATGAATAGCTCTTTATTTTCTGCATTAAAAGTCGAAAGAAATGTTATGTTTATAATTTTATCATTAATAATTATTGTAGCTGCATTTAATATCATATCTGGATTGACAATTTTAGTTAAGAATAAAACAAGAGACATAGCAATATTAAAATCAATTGGTGTTTTAAATAGATCAATTGTTAAAATATTTTTTCTGGTAGGTGTTATAATTGGAACTTCAGCAACAATTTTTGGAATCTTTTTAGGAGTTACATTTTCATTATATATAGAAAATTTTAGACAATTTTTAAGCTCAACTTTTAATATTAGTTTATTCCCTGAGGAAATTTACTTTTTAAGTACGATGCCTTCAGAGATTAATCCGTATTCAATCTTGATAATATCAATTTGCTCGATATTAATAACCATTATTGTTTCAATATTTCCTGCATTTAAAGCAGCGAATTTAGATCCAATTCAAGCATTAAAATATGAATAATTTTTTAGAATTAAAGAATATTTCAAAGCACTTTAATATTGAAAAGAAAATTAAAGTCTTAAAAAATCTGTCATATAATTTTAAAAAAGGAAAAATGTATGCCCTAATGGGTCCTTCAGGATCTGGAAAATCAACATTATTAAATTTAATTTCTTTAATAGATAGACCTACAATTGGGTCTATTAAATTTAATGATGACTTAATTAATTTTTCAAATAATAAAAAAAACGATATTTTCAGAGCTAAAAATATTGGTATTGTTTATCAACAAAATAATTTGCTATCTGATTTTACAGCTTTAGAGAACGTCTATTTAGCAAATTTATCTATAAATAATGATAGGGACTCAGCGAGAACTAAAGCAATAGATTTATTAAAAAAAATTGGATTATCAAATAGATTAAATCATTTTCCCTCTCAATTATCTGGTGGAGAGTGTCAGCGTGTTGCAATTGGTAGAGCAATTATTAATGATCCTGAAATAATTCTTGCTGACGAACCTACAGGAAGTTTAGATTTAAATACTGCTAAAGAAATATTTCAACTTTTAAATAGTCAAAAAAAACCTAATAGACTTATAATATTTGCAACCCATAATAGATTTTTTGCTAATAAGGCAGATTGCCTTTTGGAGATGACAGATGGTAGTATAAAAACTACTAATGCCTGAGTCTTCTTACCAAAATTTTAATCATCTAAAAATACATTCACAATACTCGATTTGTGAAGGTGCTGTTAAAATTGATAATTTACAAGATTTTTCAAAATCAAACAAAATAAAAGCATTAGGTCTTTGTGATACATCAAATTTATGTGGTGCATTAGAATTTGCTGAAAAAATTTCTAAAGTTGGCACACAACCAATAATTGGCACTCAAATTAATTTTAAATATGGTGACTGTATCGGCTTACTACCTTTATTTGCACTTAACGAAGAAGGCTATAAAAGAATAATTAAATTATCATCTACTTCATTTCTTGAAAATAATGAACTTTCTGATCCACACATTGATTTTAATGAATTATTTGAAGATAATACCGGTGTCGCTATTTTTTCTGGATCTATTTTTGGATTTTTTGGTGAATTATTTAATAAAGGAAAATTCAGTGAAATTCTTAAATTGTATAAAAAACTTAAATCCAATTTTGGCGATCGATTTTATTTAGAGATACAAAGACACGGTGATAATAATGAACTAGGTTTTGAAAAATTCAACTTAAATAAATCCTTAGAATTAGAAATTCCTTTAATTGCAACAAACGAAGTTTTCTATTTAGAAAAAGATATGCATGAAGCACATGATGCATTAATTTGTATTGGTAATAAAACTTATGTGAATGAAAAATCTAGAATAAGACTAAGTAATCAACATTATTTTAAAGATAATTTAGAAATGACTGAATTATTTGCAGATTTACCTGAAGCTTTAGAAAATAATTATAATTTCCCTTTAAGATGTAATTTTAGACCATTATTTTCAAGTCCAATTTTACCTAACATAAGTTCTGAAAAAGGAGGAAATGCAGATGACCTTTTAAAAAAAAACTCTTTTCATGGTTTGAGAATTAAATTTGATAAAGTTTTTGGTGTTAAAGTTAATGATCTGGACAATAATAAAACATATCTAGATTACAAAGATAGATTAGAGCATGAATTATCAATTATAATTCAAATGAAATATTCAAGTTATTTCCTTATTGTTTCTGATTATATTAAATGGGCAAAAAACAATGATATTCCTGTTGGCCCTGGCAGAGGTTCAGGAGCTGGATCTTTAGTTGCATGGTGCCTTTCAATAACAGATGTTGACCCAATTAAATTTAATTTAATTTTTGAAAGATTTTTAAATCCTGACCGTATTTCAATGCCAGACTTTGACATCGACTTTTGTGAGGAAAAAAGAGATCTTGTATTTGAATATTTAACAAAAAAATATCAAGATAGTGTCGCTCATATTATTACTTTTGGTAAATTAAAAGCAAGAATGGTTATTAGAGACGTTGGCAGGGTATTAGGTTTACCTTATGGTTTTGTTGATAGTATTTCAAAAATGATTCCTTTCGATCCTTCAAGACCTCAAAGTTTATCTCAATGTATTGCAGGTGAACCAAGATTACAAAAACTCGTAAATGAGGACCCTAGAGTAAAAAAATTAACTGATCTTTCTCTAAAACTTGAAGGTCTCAATCGAAACGTAGCAACACATGCTGCTGGTGTTGTTATAGCTGACAAAAAACTTACAGAAGTAGTACCTTTATATAAAGATGTTACGGCCAATTTATTATTACCATCTACACAGTTTGACATGTATTCTGCAGAAAATGCAGGATTAGTAAAATTTGATTTTTTAGGATTAAAAACACTTACAGTTATTAATAATACTCAAAAATTAGTCAAAAAAATTGATAAAGATTTTGATATTGAAAATATCAGTTACGAAGATCAAAAAGTATTCGATTTATTATCTAGCGGTAATACTGTTGGACTATTTCAAGTTGAAAGTGCTGGAATGAGAGAAGCTCTTATACAGATGAAACCTAATCATATCGAAGATATTATTGCTTTAGTTGCTCTCTATAGGCCAGGCCCAATGAGCAATATTCCTATCTATAATGATTGCAAACATGGAAGACAAACCCCAGATTATCTTCATCCTTTATTAGAAGATATTTTGAAACCAACATATGGTGTAATTATATATCAAGAGCAAGTAATGCAAATTGCTCAAAAATTATCTGGTTTTACAGCAGGTCAAGCTGATCTTCTTAGAAGAGCAATGGGAAAAAAGAAAAGGTCAGAATTAGAAAAACAGAAACAAGGTTTTATTACAGGAGCACTGAAAAATGGTATAGCAAAAGATGTTGCGGCTGGCATTTTTCTAAAGATAGAACCTTTTGCAGAATATGGTTTTAACAAAAGTCACGCAGCAGCTTACGCTATTATATCTTATCAAACAGCTTTCTTAAAAACTTACTATCCTAAAGAATTTATTGCAGCATCAATGACAATGGATATTTCAAATCAAAACAAATTAAGTGAATTTTATGAAGAACTAAAAAGACTAGAAGTTGACATAGTCAGACCTGACATTAATGAATGTTTTGCTGATTTTAGAACAATTGAAAATAAATTCTATTATGCTTTAGGAGGTATAAAGGCTGTTGGATACGAAGCTATTTCTAATATTGTTAAGGAAAGAACTGAAAATGGTAAATTTCGATCTATAAATGATTTTTTAAATAGAGTTAATCCAAAAGACATGAATAAATTACAATTAGAAGGTTTAGTTAAAGCTGGAGCTTTTGATAATATAAATAAAAATCGACAATCACTTTTTGACTCAATCCCAAATTTTATTCTTAAAACTAAAAATATATTTGAAAATAAATCTGCAAATCAAATAGATTTATTTGCTGAAGATGAAATTTCAGAAAATGATATTATTAATGAAATAGATGATTGGAAATTTGAAGAACGTTTATCTAAAGAATTTGAAGCTGTTGGTTTTTTTATTTCAGATCATCCATTAAATCAATTTACTGAAATTTTTAATGACTATAAGATTATTGAATATTCAAATTTTAATTCTAATGACGAAACAAGAGAAGCTAATATCGCTGCAACTTTATTAAAAGTTCAAGAAAGAAAAACCGCAAAAGGTAATTCTTATGCAGTACTAAAGTTAACTGATTTAAGTGGTGTTTTTGAATTATTTATTTTTTCAGATATTTTAGAATTAAATCGAGAAATTTTAAAAGAAGGAAGTTCTTTATTATTAACTTTGGCTAAAAGTATTTCAAATGATGAAAACAGATTTAAAAGACTTAATGTGCAAAAAATTGGATCTTTAATGGATCTTTTTAATAGCCCAATTAAAGAAGTTTCTTTTGATGTGAATTCAGAGGAAAATTTGGATATTATTTCAAAAACTATCGCTGAAGATGGTAAAACTGAGGTTAATTTTAATATAGCTATTGAAGATAAAACTTTGAAATTTAAACTTAAAAAAACTAGGAATGTTGACCGAAAAACACTTAATCTTCTTCGAAAAAGAGAAATTTCTAGCATTATAAACTAAATAAAACTTGTTAATTTCATCAATTATTAGTAAATAAAGCCTAATTTAAATTAACACGCACACAGTTGTTGGTTTTATACCTCCGGTCCTTAATTGGAAATTACTGTGGTGGCTTAACCGGGAATAAATATGAAAATACCTAACATAACAATACAACAATTATTAGAAGCAGGCGTCCATTTAGGACACAAAACATTAAGATGGAACCCAAAAATGAAAAAATACATTTTTGGAAAAAGAGACTCAATCCATATAATTGACCTAACTCAAACATTAGAATTGACTAAAGTTGCTTTAGAAAAGGTTTACACAACTATAGCAAATAATGGAAAAATTTTATTTGTATCTACTAAAAAACAAGCTTCAGAAGCTATTGCTGAAGTTGCTAAAGAAACAGACCAGTACTTTGTAAATTACAGATGGCTAGGTGGTATGCTTACTAATTGGGGAACTATATCAGGCTCTATAAAAAAAATGAAAAAATATGAAGCTGATCTAGTTGCTGAAAATAGAGGTTTTACAAAAAAAGAACTTCTAAAAATGAGCGTTAAAAAAGATAAGCTTGAAAGATCATTAGGAGGAATTGCTGAAATGAAAAAGACTCCTGATTTAGTTTTTATAATTGACACTAACTACGAGTCACTAGCGATCGCAGAGTCTGTAAAATTAGGAATACCTATAATTGCTATTCTTGATAGCAACTCTAACCCAGATAATATTGATTACCCAATCCCTGGTAATGATGATGCTCGAAGATCTATAGATTTGTATTGCAATCTAATCAAAGAGACTATCAATAACGCTAAGAGCTCAATTCCAGCTCCTGAACCTAAAAAAGAAGTTGCTCAGGACACAAAAGAAAAAACCCAAGGAAAAACAGTTCAAGAGATTGATAGAGAAAAACTAGATGAAAAATTTTCAAAAGAAAAAAAGGAGACCTTAAATTAATATGAGTGATATTGAAAATGTTAAAAAATTAAGAGAAGCAACTGGTGCAGGGTTTAAAGATTGTAATCTTGCTATAAAGGAGTCTGGTGGAGACATTGATAAAGCTATTGAGATTTTACGTGTAAAAGGAATTTCAAAAGCATCAAAAAAAATGTCAAGAGACGCAAAAGAAGGTGTTGTTGCTGTAAGTGGTAATGAAAATAAAACATCTGTTATAGAAGTAAATTGTGAAACTGACTTTGTAGCAAAAAATGAGGATTTCACAAATTTTGTTAAAGAACTTAGTGAATTAAATAATGAAAAAAATTCTAATTTAGACGATTTAAAAAGTTCTAAAATGAAAAATGGCGATACAGTTGAAGACAATGTTGTATCTTTAATTGCTAAAATTGGTGAAAAAATTACAATTGGTAAAGCTAAAACAATTGAAAATGCTGGTACTGTAAATAATCATTATTTACATACAGTTGTTAAAGATAATATTTCAAAACTAGCAGTGATAGTTTCATTAGAAACAACAGATAATTCTGACACTATTAAAAATTTTGGAAAACAACTATCTATGCATATTGCTGCCTCAAATCCATTGGCACTTACATCTGATTTGATTGATCAGTCAGTTATAGATAAAGAGCAAGAACTTGTAACTGAAGAGTTAAAAAATTCAGGAAAACCAGAGGATATTGCAAAAAAAATCAGCTTAGGTAAGATGAATAAATTTAAAGAAGAGAATTCTCTTTTAACTCAAGCTTGGGTTATGGAACCCAAAAAGAAGGTTCAAGACATAGTTAAAGAACTTTCAATTACTGATTTAAAAATAAAAGAATTTTATAGAATAAAGATTGGAGAGTAAATGTTTGACGAAAAGTCATACAGTATAAAAATGGATAAAGCTGTAGAGGTTTTTTCAAAAGAATTATCTTCACTTCGAACTGGTAGAGCTAATGCAGCAATGCTAGATTTGGTTAAGGTTGATGTTTATGGTCAGCAGATGCCTATAAATCAAGTTGGAAGCATTACTACTCCCGAACCTAGAATGATAAATATACAAGTTTGGGATGTAAGCAATGTACCATTGGTTGATTCAGCAATTAAAAAGTCTGATTTAGGTTTAAATCCTCAAATAGATGGTCAATTAATTAGACTTCCTATTCCAGAACTTAATGAGGAGAGAAGAACTGAGTTAAAAAAATTGATTAAATCAATAGGAGAAAAATGTAAAGTATCTATAAGAAATATTCGTAGAGAAGCAAACGAAGAATTAAAAAAACTTTTAAAATCTAAAGAAATAGGAGAAGACGAAGAAAAAACATCTGAGAAAAGTGTTCAAATAATTACAGACGATCACATTAAAGTTGTCGAGGAAAAGGTTTCTTTGAAAGAAAAAGAAATAATGACAATATAAAATGAACCCGCTTAAGCATGTTGCCATTATAATGGACGGTAATGGAAGGTGGGGTTTAAAAAATAAGAATACAAGGAACGAAGGTCATAAAGCAGGACTAAAGACTGTAGAAAAAATAATTAAAGAAACCATTAATCAAGAAATTAGATATCTAACATTATATACTTTTTCTACAGAAAATTGGAAAAGGCCCAAAAAAGAAATCAATTACTTATTTAATTTACTAGAAAATTTTCTTATTAATAAGATAGACCATTTAAACAAGCAAAATATCAAACTTAAAATAATTGGAAATAGAAATTTTTCAAATAAATTAAACAAATTACTTAAATTATCGGAAAAAAAAACATCAAAAAATACAACTTTACAAATTAATCTTGCGTTAAATTATGGTTCAAAATTAGAAATTGTTAATGCTTTAAAAAAAATAAACTTAAATAACGAAAAGGTGAATGAAAAAAATTTGTCAAAATACTTATTAACAAAAGATAGTCCTGATCCAGAAATGTTAATTAGAACAGGAAATACAAAAAGATTGAGTAATTTTTTACTATGGCAATTAGCTTATGCTGAAATATTTTTTGAAAAAAAATTATGGCCTGATTTTAATGAAAAAGATTATATAAAAATAATTAAAAAATATAAAAAAATAAAACGAAACTTTGGTAAAATTTAATGCCTAAGGATTTATTAAAAAGATCAATCACTTCATTATTTTTATTGTTAATTTTATTTATTATTATCTTTAGTCATGTTATTGTTTTTATAGCATCAATTTTATTACTTGGAATATTGGTATGTTTTGAGGCTAACAATATCTTTTTAAGGCTATTTAGTTTAAATCATTCTAAAAGAAAAGTTACTTATAAAAAATTTAACTTTTATTATCTTTTATTAAATTCAATTACATTTTGTTATGTAATTTTTATATTTTGTCAGTACTCATATGAAATTTATAAAGTAGAAAGTCCCATTTTATTTCTTTACGTAGTATGTATTTGTTTTTTTACTGATATTGGTGGTTATATATTTGGAAAGGTTTTAGGTGGAAAAAAATTAACAAAAATAAGTCCTAATAAAACAATATCTGGTACAGTTGGTTCTTTTATCTTTTCAATATTTCCTTATTTCATTTTTTTTAATCTTAAATATATAAATTTAGAATTTAATGAAATTCATATTTTGTTTTGCTTACTGATTTCTTTAGTCAGTCAGCTAGGGGATTTATTTGTTTCATTTCTTAAACGAAAAGCTAAAATTAAAGATACAGGATATATATTGCCTGGACATGGAGGAGTTTTAGATAGAGTTGATGGTATTATTTTTGCTGTGCCGTTTTCTTATCTTTTACTCAATTTGATTTAAATGACAAATAGAATTGCTATACTTGGTTCTACAGGATCAATTGGCAAAACATTAATCGAAATAATTAAAAAAGATAAAAAAAACTTTAAGATTGAACTTCTTGTAGCAAATAAAAATCATCAAGAATTATTAAAACAAGCAAAATTTTTTAATGTAAAAAATATAATTATAACAAATAAAAAATCTTATTCCGAATTAAAGAAAAAAAAGATAAGTGATATTAAAATACTTAATAATTTTAATTCAATAGACCACATATTAAAAAAAAGACTTGATTATGTAATGAGTTCTATTACTGGAATTAGTGGACTAGAACCTACATTAAAAATAATTAAGCATACAAAAAAAATTGCAATAGCAAACAAAGAGTCAATAATATGTGGCTGGCATCTTATAAAAAAAGATATTGATAAATATAAAACATTATTTATTCCAGTTGACTCAGAACATTTTTCAATTTTTTATGCACTTAAAGGAAATAACATTAAAAATATTGAAAAGATATATCTTACAGCTTCAGGAGGTCCATTAAATAAAATTTCTAAAAAGAAATTTAAAAATATCAAGATATCTCAAGCAATCAAACATCCAAATTGGAAAATGGGAAAAAAAATTTCAATAGATTCTGCAACATTGATGAATAAAGTTTTTGAAATAATTGAAGCAAAAAAAATATTTAATTTAAGTTACAATAAACTGGACATATTAGTTCACCCTTCATCTTACATTCATGCAATCACAAAATTCAATGATGGTATGATAAAAATTATTTTACACGATACAAACATGAAAATACCAATATTTAATTCTTTATATGAAAATAATGATAAAAATATTAAAACTGACAAATTAAATTTAAAAAAACTTAATTACTTAAATTTAAAAAAGGTTAATAGAGAAAAATTTCCTTCAATAAACTTAATCAAAAAACTTCAAGATAAAGATACATTGCTAGAAACAATCATTGTCCTAGCTAATGATGAGTTGGTTAATCTTTTTTTATTAAAAAAAATTAATTTTAATGATATAGTAAATACTCTTCTAAAATTAATTGAAATGAAAGATGTTAAAAAATATAGGCAAAAAAGACCTGGTAATTTAAAGACAATAATTGCTTTAAATGATTTTATTCGAAAAAAAATTAATAAGATTATTAATAAATATGACTAAATATATAATTAATTCTATTAAGATATTTTTTCTTATTTTAGTTTTATTCTTAACTAACGCTCTTTCAGATACATTAGATAAAATTGATATAACAGGTAATAATCGTATATCTGATGAAACGATTAAACTTTTTTTGGATGTTAAAAAAAATGATCAAATAGACAATATTAAATTAAATACTATTTTAAAAGATCTTTATGAAACAGATTTTTTTGAAGATGTTAGTATCAAGTTTAATAATAAAATCTTATTCATTAATGTTATTGAGAACCCTATAATTGAAAATATTTCTTACGAAGGGATTAAAAGTAAAAGAATTTTAGAAATTATAAAAGATGGTAGCTCTGTAAGATCAAGATCATCATTTAATGAAAGTATTATTAAAAAAGAAAAAAAGAAAATTGAAAAAATTCTAAAAAACTTAGGTTATTATCAATCTGAATTAGATATAATAATCGAACAATCAGAAAATAATCTTATAAATATTACATATAAAATAGATTTAGGAGATAAATCTAAAATAAAGAAAATTACTTTTGTTGGTGATAAAATTTTTAAAGATAAAAAACTACGTAGAATTATCACCAGCTCTGAATATAAATTTTGGAAATTTATATCTGGTAGAAAATATTTAAATCAAAACACAGTTTTATTTGATGAACGCCTTCTTAAGAATTTTTATAAAAATAATGGTTATTATAATGTTAAGATTAATTCTTCATTTGCTAAATTAATTGACGATAATAATTTTGAATTAATTTTTAACATAAATTCAGGTACGAAAATTTTATTTGGTAATTTAGACCTAAGTCTTCCATCTGATTTTGATGAAAATAATTTTTACTCAATAAAAAAACTGTTTAATAAAATTAAAGGTAAACCGTATTCAATTAACATTATAGACAAAATTTTAGATGAAATTGACTCTATTACTGCTCTTGAACAATATAAGTTCATTAGGGCTAATGTTATAGAAAGTTTAGATGAAAATTTAATTAATCTTGAATTTGTAGTTGAAGAGGGCGAAAAATTTTACGTAAATAAAATCAATATTCTTGGAAACACAGTAACCTCGGAAAGTGTGATACGAAACCAGTTAGCACTAGATGAAGGTGATCCTTTTAGTGAAATTTTGGTTAATAAATCTATTAATAACATAAAAAGTCTTAATTATTTTAAGCAGGTAAAATCTGAAATTGAAATAAATGATGATAACAAGACAAAATCAATTAATATTTTTGTTGAAGAAAAACCTACAGGTGAAGTTTATGCTTCAGCAGGAGCTGGTACATCTGGCGCATCATTTGGTTTTGGCGTAAAAGAAAATAATTTTCTAGGTAATGGTATAAGTTTAGACTCAAATTTTCTAATCTCTACCAGTGAATTTAAAGGAAAATTTTCTGTATTAAATCCTAATTTTAATAATTCTGATAAATCATTATATTTTTCAGCAGAAGCAACAGAAATAGATAATTATAAAACATTTGGTTACAAAACAAATAAGACTGGTTTTCGAATTGGTACTAATTTTGAATATTTAAATGACTTTTATTTTGGTTTAAACAGCTCCAATTTTTATGAAATTATCGAAACTAATAGTACTGCTTCAGCACAACAACAGAGTCAAGAGGGTAATTATTGGGACTCTTTTTTAAAATTCGACATGAACTATGATAAACGAAATCAAAAATTTCAAACAAGCTCTGGTTTTAAATCTTTTTATTCATTAAATTTACCTATTGTAAGTGATACAAATACAATAAAAAACTATTATAATTATTCAAAATATTTTAGTTTTTTTGAAAAAAATTTTTCATCTATTTCTCTTTATCTTCAATCAGCTAATTCATTAAATGATAAAAATATTAAGTTATCAGAGAGATTGACAATACCATCTAGTAGACTTAGAGGTTTTGAATATGGCAGAGTTGGACCAAAGGATGGCGATGATTTTGTTGGTGGAAATTATGCTTACTCACTAAATTTTGCATCCAATCTTCCATTAATTTTTCAAGATGCTCAAAACTTAGATTTATTATTTTTTGCTGATATGGCAGATATTTGGGGTGTAGATTATAATTCGTCTATTAAAGGTGATGGTATTAGATCATCTGTTGGAATTGCTCTTGACTGGATGACACCAGCTGGCCCGATAAATTTTTCTTTAGCATATCCAATTTCAAAACAAGCTGGTGATAAAACTGAAAGTTTAAGATTTAATTTAGGAACCACTTTTTAATGAAGTCTATCAATAAATTTTTATTTGTAGTAATTATTTCGTTACTTTCAGTAAATAATTTAAAAGCTGAAAATAAAGTTGCCTA
Organism: uncultured Pelagibacteraceae bacterium; assembly: GCA_902558795.1. Classification (GTDB taxonomy): domain Bacteria; phylum Pseudomonadota; class Alphaproteobacteria; order Pelagibacterales; family Pelagibacteraceae; genus Pelagibacter. The sequence continues at coordinate 16,025 of CACEFI010000006.1, forward strand.
TTTAGATATAGATCATGTTTTAATGAATACAATTGCTGGAAAATCATTAATAAATACCCTTAAAAAGGAGGAGGAGTTAAAAATTGATAAATTTAAAATAAATGATGAAAACTTCAAAAAAGAAGAACAAATGATTATAGCTAAAAAAAAATTAATTTCTAAAGAGGAAGTTAATAAAGAAATGAGAGAACTTCAAATAAAATTTCAAAAATATAAAAAAGAAAAGGCTAAAGAAATAGAAGATTTAAAGATTAAAAGAAATAATAATATAGTTAATTTTCTTAATTTAATAAATCCAATAATAGAAAAATATATGGCGGAAAATTCTATTTATATTCTTATGGATAAAAAGAATGTTTTTATTGCAAATAAAAACTTTGATATAACTAATAAATTAATTGAACTTATTGATAATCAAATTAAAACAGTAGAAATTAAATAAATGAATACTTTGAATAAAAAAGAAATTGAAAATTTACTTCCACATAGAGATCCTATGCTCTTAATTGATGAGCTTCAAGATATAAGAAAATTAACATCGGCGACAGGAATAGTTAATGTTAAAAAAGACAGTTTTTTTGTACAGGGCCATTTTCCTGGACAACCAGTAATGCCTGGTGTTCTTATTGTTGAGGCTTTTGGACAAACAGCAGCTGCACTTACGGCACATGGCATAGATAAGTCTACATATGAAAATAAACTTGTTTTTCTGATGGGTGTTGAAAAGGCACGTTTTAGAAGCCCAGTAATTCCTGATTGTAAGCTTTTACTTAAGATTGAAGCTATTAGATCTCACGGTAGAGTTTGGAAATATAAAGGTGAAGCGTTTGTTGATGATAAAAAAATGGCTGATGCCATGTGGTCTGCGACGATTGTAGATAAGAAATAAATAGCAATAATTATTGATAACCCTAATTATTTTGCTTTGTTAAAAGCAATTATGCTTAATCCTTTTTTTAAAAATAATGGTCCTTACAGAATTAGTAAGATTTTAAATGAATTAAATTTAAAAATTGATAATATTGATAATGATCCAAATATTATTGATATTAAAGATTTACATACTTCGAAATTAAATGAAATTACATTTTTTCATTCAAAAAAATATAAAATTGCTGCTAACAATACAAAAGCATCCTTTTGTATAACAACTAAAAATTTACAAAACGAATTACCCAAAAGCTGTATACCAATAATTGTTGATAACGTTTTGGTTTCAACTTCTTTAGTAACTGCTAAATTTTATCCAGAATCAATAAATGATGATTTTGATGAAACAGTTGAGAAAATTGATAATACTAAATTTAGTGATAATAATAAATATGGTAAAAATGTACTAATTGGAAAAAATGTATTAATTGGCTCAAAATGCAAGATTGGTCACAATTCTATCATTGAAAAAAATGTCATCATTGGAGATAATTGCTCTATAGGATCAAACACTATTATCAGAAATACTTTAATTAAAGATAATGTAAGAATTTTAGATAACTGTGTCATAGGAAAACATGGGTTTGGTTTTTTTCCAAAACAAAATAAGAATTTAAGATATCCTCACATGGGGATTGTTATAATAGAAAAAAATTGTGAAATTGGTTGCGGATCAACTATTGATAGAGGCTCAATGTCAAATACAACAATTGGTAAAAATACATACCTAGATAATCAAATCCATATTGCTCACAATGTAGTAATCGGAGAAAATTCAATTATTGCAGGCCAAGTAGGAATTGCCGGTAGTTCAATAATTGGAAAAAATGTAAAAATTGGTGGTCAAGCTGGAATTTCAGGACATTTAAAAATTGGAAATAATGTAGAAATTGCTGGTGGATCAGGTGTTATTAAAGATATACCAGATAATTCAAAGGTCATGGGTTATCCTGCAAAAAATATTAGACAATTTTTGAAAGAAAATAAATGATACATAAAACAGCAATTATAGATCCTAAAGCAAAAATTAACTCGAATGTAAAAATCGGAGCTTATTCATTAATTGGTGCGAATGTTGAAATTGATGAAAACTCAGAAATACAATCTCATGTTTCTATTGTTGGAAATACTAAAATTGGTAAAAATAACAAAATATATCCTTTTTCATCTATTGGAAATGATCCGCAAGATTTAAAATTTAATGGCGAAGTAACTAATTTAGAAATAGGAGATAATAACAAAATTAGAGAATATGTAACCATTAACCCTGGAACAAGCGGGGGAGGCGGATTGACTAAGATAGGAAATAATTGTCTTTTTATGGTTTCGTCGCATATTGCACACGATTGCACGGTTGGTGATAATGTAATTTTAGCAAACAATGTTCCGTTAGGTGGACATGCACACATTGAAGATAATGTTATTATTGGAGGAAATTCAGCAGTTCAACAGTTCACCAGAGTTGGTAAATCCGCAATGATTGGTGGGATGTGTGGAGTTGTGAGAGATATAATACCTTACGGAATAGCTCATGGTAATAGAAGTATTTTACAGGGGCTAAATCTTATTGGACTAAGAAGAAAGAATATTCCAAATAAAGAAATAATGATTTTAAGTGATGCTTATAAGGAATTATTCAAAAATGAAAATTTAACTGAAAATTTAAACAATTTAAGTAAAGATTTTAAAAAGAGTGATTTAGTTCTGGAAGTGGTGAATTTTTTAGAGAAAGATAAAAAAAGACCAATTTGCACTCCTTTTTCAAAATAAAATGATTGGATTATTTTTAGGTGACACTGATTTTTCAGAAATTGTTCTAAAAAAAATCATTAAATTAAAAAAAAAATATTTCATAATAGATTTTTCAAAAAATAATAAATTTAAAAAATATAAAAATTCAAATCGTATTAGTATTGGTAAATTTGGAGAAATAATCAATTTAATTAAAGAAAAAAAATATAACAAAGTTTTGTTTGCTGGAAAAATAGCAAAACCTAAATTTTCTTCACTTAGACTTGATTTAAAAGGTATTTATTATATGCCAAGTGTTCTTAAAGCAGCTAAATCAGGTGATGCAGCCATTATAAAAGCAATTATCAAGATACTTGAAAGAGAAAAAATAAAAGTTATTAGCTCAATTTTTTTTAATCCTGAATTATCTTTGAACGCAGGAAATTATACAAAATTGAAGCCAACTCTTAAAGATATGAAATCTATTAAGAAAGGTATTATCTATTTTAATCAATTAAATAGCTTAGATCATGTTCAGGCATTAGTTGTTAATAATGAAAAAGTTGTAGCTACGGAAGGAAATCGTGGAACTAAAAAAATGTTGTCAAAATTAAAGAAAAGATCAGATGGAATCTTAATCAAATTTCCTAAGAAAAAACAAGATTTACGAATGGATTTACCAACAATTGGCCTTAACACGTTAAAAGATTGTAAGAAATATGGCTTAAAAGGAATTATTTTAAAATCAAAAAAAAATATTTTTTTAGATAAAGATAAATGCATAAGATTTGCTGATAAAAATAAGATTTTTATTAAAATTATATGAAGAAAGTTTTTATTTTAACAGGTGAGCCCTCAGGAGATAAATTAGCCTCAACTGTTATTTCAAAGCTAATAGCTCAAAACCCTAATATTAAATATTTATCAGTCGGTGGATCGCATATTAAAAAACTTGGTATTCAATCAATTTTTGACCTTAAAGAGATTACTTATCTAGGATTTACTAGCGTAATACTCAATATTTTTAAAATAAGAAACAGGATCAACAAAACAGTCGATGAAATATTAAAATTTAATCCTGATATTTTGTTTAGCGTTGATAGTCCAGATTTTACTTTAAGAGTCGCTGAAAGAGTAAAAAAAAAGAACAAAAATATTAAAACAATTCATTATGTAGCTCCTCAAGTTTGGGTTTGGCGAAAAAATAGAGTTAAAAAAATTAAGAAGTTCATAGATCATATACTTTTATTATTTAATTTTGAAAAAAAATATTTTGATCAAGAAAATATTAAAACCACATTTGTTGGTCATCCATTAATTGAAAGCAATCATAATGTGAAGACGGTTTTAAATGATTTGATATCTAAAGATAAGAAAATAATATCAATTTTCCCTGGAAGTCGAAAGTCTGAAACAAATGTTCTTTTACCTATATTATTAGATTTTATCAAACTTATGAACGATAAAGAAAATATTTATTCTTTTGTTTTTCATGCGACTGATGACAATAAAGATTATATTTTTAATCAAGTAAATAATTCTGGTTTAGATAATATTGATGTTGTTTCAGATGAAAATATTAAATCACAAATTTTGTCTAATTCTATATTTGCAGTTTCTAAATCAGGTACTGTCTCTTTACAAATTGCAAGTTCAAATATTCCATCAATCATAATTTATAAATTGAGTTATATAAATTTTATGATTTTTAAATTATTAGTTAATGTTAAATTTGCTAATATTATTAATATAATAAATAACAAAGAAGTAATTCCAGAATTATTACAAAACGAATGTAATGCTAAAGAAATTTTTAATACTGTTGTTTATTTCTTAAAAAATCCTGATTTAATAGAAAAACAATTACATGATTGTAATAAAACTTTAGAAGGTATTAGATCTAAAACGTCATCTTCAAATGAATCTGCTTCAATCTTAAGCAAGTATCTTGCTTTCTAATCTTTTTTTAACCTCTTCTTTACCTAAAGAAATTACAATATCATAAAGGCCTGGGCCAAATTTAGAACCAGTTAAAACTACTCTTAATGGCTGCCCAACCCCTTTAAAATTTGTTTCATATTTTTTTATTAATTCATTTACGATTGGTTCAAGATTTTTTTTATTTAAACTTTCTAAACTTGTTAGATAATTATTAAATTCTTTAATAATTTTTTTTGCTTTTTCATCTACCAATTTCAAATCCTCAATTTCAAATTTCACTTCGTCGGATATTATGTATTTTGCATTATTATAAATATCTTCTAAAGTTTTTGCTTTATTTTTGAGAAAAGATAATGAAGGTTTGATTTTTACCTCTTTTACTGGATTTATTTTTTCTTTATATATTTCACAATATTCAACTAGATGTTTATACAATTCTTCTTCATTAATATTTTTTATATAATGCTCATTCATTGATAAAATCCTACTCATATCTAGTTTAGATGGAGATTTTCCAATTCCTTCAAGGTTAAAATGCTCAACACTTTCTTCTAGTGTAAATATTTCCTTATCCTCAAAGGACCAACCTAATCTGAGTAAATAATTCCTTAATGCATCAGGCATTATGCCAATTTTAGAGTAGTCATCTAATGTTGAAGCATTGTCTCTCTTTGATAATTTTTTACCTTCTATTGTGTGAATAAGTGGTATGTGTGCAAATTTTGGTAAATCCCAATTCATTGCTAAATAAATTTGCATTTGTTTGAAAGTATTAATTTTATGATCGTCTCCTCTAATAATATGTGTCATATTCATTTGGTGATCATCGACTGTAGCAGATAAATTATATGTTGGTGTGCCATCATTTCTTAAAATTATGAAATCTTCAATTGTATTGTTGTCAATTTCTACATCACCTTGAACTAAATCTTTTAATATCGTTGACCCGTCTATTTTGCTTTTAAATCTTATGACTGGCTTTATATCTTTTGGGGCATCAGACTCTGGTATATCTCTCCATTTCCTATCATAAATATAAGGAAGTTTTTTTTGTCTAGCTCTCTTTTTTTGCTCTTCAATTTCCTCTATTGAACAATAACATTTATATGCATTACCATTTTTTAATAGTTCATTTGCAATATTAACGTGGTCTTTGATTTTAGTTGATTGAATATATTCTTCGCCATCATGTTCTATACCAAGCCATTTTAAAGATTTAATAATCTGAATTTTATGTTCATCTTTAGATCTTTCTTTATCAGTATCTTCAATTCTAAGGTGAAATGTCCCTTTTTGGTTTTTAGAAAATAACCAATTAAAGAGTGCTGTTCTTACACCACCAATATGAAGAGCTCCAGTAGGTGAGGGAGCAAATCTAGTTGCTACTTTCGACATCAGTGATGTTTAGACTATTTTTTTAAAAGTTTCTATATAAAGATACCAAAACACCTTGAACTTTTACTCTATCTGGTCCAAAAATCTTAGTTTCGTAGTTTCTATTAGCACTTTCAAGTGCAACTACTTTACCTTTTTTACGAATTCTTTTAAGCATTGCTTCATGCTCATCAATTAGTGCTACAACAATTTTTCCATTATCAGCAGTATCTGTTCTTCTTATGATTACAGTGTCACCCTCGTTAATACCAGCGTCGATCATAGAGTCTCCTTGAACTTTTAATCCAAAGTAATCACCATTTTTTTCAAGATTACTTGGCAAAGGAATTCTTGACACCTCATTTTGAATAGCTTCAACTGGTGTACCAGCTGCAATTTTACCAAGAACAGGAACTTCCATTTCATCAGAGTTTATATTAACTTCATCTAAACCACCTTTAATTACACTAGGTGAGAAACTGTTATAGATATCATTTGCAGATGCTGTTTCTGGCAATTTAATTACTTCTAAAGCTCTTGCTTTGTGGGCTAATCTTTTAATAAATCCTCTTTCCTCTAATGCACTAATTAATCTATGGATACCTGATTTAGATTTTAGATTTAATGACTGTTTCATTTCCTCATAAGAGGGAGATACACCTGAGCTTCTCAACTTCTTGTTGATAAATAAAAGCAGGTTTTTTTGTTTTTTAGTAAGCATAAGAACAAATATCGTACAAATAATGTTCTATAAAAGTTCTTATAAATAGACAATAGTAAAAAAAATAAGTAAAATAAGGGTTAATTTAACTACAAAACTGAGAAAATAGAATTTTCTGACAAATTTTTTAAAAGTGATTCACCAATTAAAAAAGTTTTTATAGAAGTTTTATTCTTTAAATCTAAAAGTTCATCTTTTGTTTTAATTCCACTCTCAGAAATTAAAGGTCCTTGATGATTTAAAAGCACATTATGAATATCGTAGGTTGTATTAATATCAGTTTTAAGTGTTTTTAAGTTTCTATTGTTAATTCCAATTAAAGCTTCTTTAAAATTTAAAGCCTTTTCCGCTTCTTCTACAGTATGCACTTCAACAATAATAGACATGTTAAGTCTTAATGCTTCTTCGTATAATTCATTTGCTAAATCATCTGATACTCCCGCCAGAATAATTAAAATAGCATCAGCACCACAACTTTTTGCTAAAGGTATTTGAAATTTATCAATGAAAAAATCTTTACATAAAATTGGTAAATTAAATTTTTGTTTAATTTTATTGATATGAATTAGATTTCCTAAAAAGAAATCTTCTTCGGTGAGTACAGAAAGACAAGTCACATTATTGTCGTTATAAATTTTTGCAATTTCAACAGGATTATAATCTTTTATAATTACACCCGCTGAAGGACTAGCTTTTTTAATTTCGGCTATTATTGAAATTTTATCTTGAATTATGTTATTTTGAATTTTTTCTTTAAAATCAATAAAGGTATTATTTTTACCAATAATTTCATTTAAAGAGTCTAAAGTTATTGATTTTTTTAGAGCATCAACTCTTTCAATTTTTTTGGAGATAATATTATTTAATATATTCTTAGACATTTTGTATTTTTTCTAAATGTGAGTAGGGCTTACCAGTCAGGATAAACTCTCTTGCAAATTTATATGCATCTGAAAATTCTGTAAATTTTTCACCTACTATTAATCCAGCTGCCGCATTTAAACAAACAGCTTTTGAAAAATCATTATCTTTACCTTTAAAAATTTCAATCATTTTATCAGCATTAAAGTTAGCATCATCTCCAATTAAATTTTCAAATTTTTCTGCATTAACATTGAGAGCTTTTGGATCAATTATTATTTCAGATATTTTTCCGTCTTTTAATTGAATTACATTTGTTTTTGCATATGGAGAGATTTCATCTAAACCATCTTCACTATTTACAATCCATGCAAATTTAATATCTAAATTTTTAAGTCCTTCTGCAAATATTTTAAGTAATTTTTTATCAAATACTCCTACAACCTGTCTATTAACTAATGCAGGGTTGCTTAATGGACCAATCATATTAAAGATAGTTCTTTTTCCAATTTTTTTTCTGACAGGGCCAACAAATCTCATTGCACTATGATAATTTGGTGCAAACATAAAACCAAAGTTATTAATATTAATCTTTTTTTCTATATCGTTAGGCTCAAGATCTATATTAATTTTAAGAGCCTCTAAAACATCACCAGATCCACATTTTGATGATACAGCTTTATTACCGTGTTTAGCTACTTTTGTACCCATACTAGCCAAAAGTAAAGCAGAAGCAGTAGAGATATTAAGAGTATTCATACCATCTCCTCCAGTTCCACAAGTATCAACACAATCAGCAACATTTACTCTTTTTGATTTTTCTCTAAGCACATAAACACCACCAGCAATTTCATCAGAAACTTCACCCTTTTCAGAAAGTAGAGTTAAAAAACTATAAATTTCATCCTCACTAGCCTTACCAGTCATTAACAATTCAAAAGCTGACTTACTCTCATCAAATGTTAAATTTTCTTTTTGTCTTAATTTTTCTAAAATTTTTTCCATTTATTTATAATTTATAAAGTTTTTTAATATTTTAATTCCTAGTTTAGTTTTAATACTTTCTGGGTGGAATTGCACACCATGAATATTGTACTCTTTATGCTGAACACCCATTATTAACCCATCATCAGTTTCGGCAGTAATCATTAAATTTTTAGATAAAGATTTTTTATCAATTATTAAGCTATGATATCTTGTCGCTTCAAATGTACTTGGTAGATTTTTTAAAATTCCAACTTTTTTGGATTTAATTTTACTTGTCTTTCCATGCATTAATTTTCTGGCTTGAATAATTTTAGAACCAAAAACTTGACCTATAATTTGATGACCCAAACACACACCTAGAAAAGGAATTTCTTTATGAAGGGTTTTTAAAATATTTAAACAATTTCCTGATTGATTTGGATTTCCTGGACCAGGCGATATTACAATTTTATTATATTTGTTTTTTATTACTTCTTTAGAAGTAATTTTATCATTTCTAATTACATCAACTTTTGTTTTTAATGACGACAGATAATGGAAAAGATTGAATGTAAAGCTATCATAGTTATCTATCAATAATATTTTCATTATCTTAAAGCGTTAATTAAAGCTTTAGCTTTATTAACAGTCTCCTCATATTCTTTAATTGGTTTACTATCAGCTACAATTCCTGCTCCAGCTTGAACATAAAATTTTTTATTTTTTGCAACTGCTGTTCTTAAGGCAATACAGGTGTCAAATTCTCCATTAGCAGAGAAATATCCAATTCCACCTGCATAAACTTTTCTTCTTGTCGTTTCTAGCTCATCAATAATTTCCATAGCTCTAATTTTTGGTGCTCCTGAAACAGTTCCTGCAGGAAATCCTGCTAATAGGGACTTAAATTTAGAAAACTTTTTATTGTATTCTCCCATGACATTAGAAACAATGTGCATAACATGAGAATATCTTTCAATAATAAAACTCTCAGTAACTTTGACAGAATTAATTTTAGAAACTTTACCTGCATCATTTCTGCCTAAATCTAAAAGCATTAAATGCTCAGATAATTCTTTTTTATCTCTTAATAAATCTTTTTCATAATAAAGGTCTTCTTTATACGTTTTTCCCCTTGGTCTAGTTCCGGCTATTGGTCTTACTGTTATTTTGTTGTCTCTTAATCTTACTAATATTTCAGGGCTGGCACCAATTATTTGAAAATCATTAAAATTGAAAAAGAACATAAAAGGCGACGGGTTTGTAATTCTTAATTTTTTATAAATTTCTAAAGGGTTTTTTGTTAATTTTGCCTCAAACCTCTGACTTAAGACAACTTGAAAAATATCACCTAATTTTATGTATTTTTTAGCCTTATTGACCATATTTAAAAATTTATTTTTTGGAGTGTTTGATCTAACCTTAATTTCCTTAACTGTATTTTTTTTAAACTTTCTTAAGTTTTTTATAGAGGATTGAATTGAAAGTTTAAAAAGTTCTGACTTTATTTCATCAAACTTTTTTTGGTAGTTGCTAATTTTTTCATCATTAAAAATATTAATTATATAAAAAATTTCTTTTTTTAAATTGTCGTGAATTACAAGTATTCTAGGTCTTAATAATCTTACATCAGGTAGATTTAGATCGTTTTTGCAACTGTTTGGTATTTTTTCAATATATCTTATCGAGTCATATGAAAAATATCCTGATATTAGCGAACATATTTTTGGTAATTTTTTTGGAGTTTCAAATTTAAATTCTTCAATTATTTTTTCTATTAATTGTTCTGGTTTATCTTTTAATTTAATTTTTCTTTTATCCTTAATTAAATATGAATTTTTGTTGTTAAACTCCCAAATTTTATCAGGATTTTTACCAAATATAGTATATCTGCCTTTAATTTTGCCTTTTTCAACAGACTCAAAAATAAAACTATTTTTCTCAATTAGAAAATTATCAATAAGGTTTATAACCTCATCATCATTTTTAACTTTTTTTGATGTATAGATTATTTGATTTTTATTGCTTCTGTGTCGAAACTTAAAATCTTTGAAGTTTCGATTGATTATCATTTGAAATAATTTTTAACTCTATCAATAGTTTTTTGATTTAATTGAACTTGATATTTCGAGTTAAGTAGCTGATCGTAAGATTGAAGAATAGATTTTCTAGTATTAGTGTTTTCATTATTAACGAAATTTAAATAGTTTTCGTTAGTTTCACTAAATGAATTTTTTTTTGATTTAACTAGTTTAACTAAAAAAATATCATTTTTTTTATTATTTACTAAAGCAAAGGAGCCAAGAGGTAATGAGTAAAGCATTTTAACTGAATTAGTCTCAAATATTTCAATATCATTAATAGAATTCAAAGTTAAATACTCAATACTATAACCCGCTAATTCTTTGAAATTATTGTTGTCAAATTCTTTATTTTGAATTTTTTCTAATATGTCTCTATTTTTATCAAATTTCCCTTTTTCATAAACTAATTCACGTATTCCATTTTTGATAGTTTCATCAGCCATGTCTGGATCTCTTTCGTATTGATTTTTAATATCGTATAATAAAAAATTATCTCCATTTTCAATAAGATCAATTTTTGTAGTTCTTTTTGAATAAATGTTATCTTCAATTACTTTCCTGGTTTCTGTAGGTCTAAATTCTTTTACCTCATTTACAGGCACATTTAAATTTTTAAGAATAGTTTCAAAACTATTTCCTTGGGAAATTTTGTTTTCTATTTTGTCTATCTCATCAAAGAATTCTTGATTAAATTCGTCTAAACCAATTAGATTTTTAGGATTCAAAATTACATATTTAAAATCAATATACTCGCTTTTTAATTCATCTTTATTTTCATCTAAAAATTTTTGGATTTCTAAATTTGTATAATTGTCCTTATCTTTATAAACATTTGACATCGCAAAATACTCGAGATCTAAAGATTTATTTTCTTCTTCAAACTTCTTTTTTGTAAGAAAATTAGGAGTTACTGTTCCTGCTCCAATAAAATCAAATAGATGATTTCGTAGTTCTCGATTTTTTAATTGCAATTCAAACATTGGGGCAGAAATATTATTTGATAGTAAAAATTTTTCGTACTTAGTTCTTTGAAAAACGTTATTTTCATCTTGAAAATTTTTATTTTCTTTAATTTTTTTTAAAACAGTTAATTCTGTAATTGAAAGATCAAAATCTTCTATCTCTAAATCAATTAAAGTTGTTGAGATTAATCCTGATAAAAGTTCTTCAATTATATTATTGTCTAAATTTTCTTTAATTGCTTGTTGTGAAATTCGACTATCATTAAGATAATTCATAAAATCTTGAGTGGTTACATTCGTTTTGTTAATTTTTGCAATATTGTTTTGGTTATTGGTACTAAAACCACCACCAAATCCACCGAAACCAAATGCAACTATAATGACTGCAATTAAGATTAAACCACCTAATTTTTTTCCACCAAAATTTTTTAAAAATTCTTTCATTAGCTATAAATTTATTGATCTGTAAAAAACAAATCTATAGATTAAAATTTCAATTATGACAAATAAATATATGTATTTTATAGCTAATTGGAAAATGTTTGGTGATTTAAGAACATTAAATTCACTTGATAGTGTCATAAAATTTTCAAAAAATAATAAAAATACCAAGTTTAGAATTGTTTATTGTCCACCAAATACCCTGATACGTCCATTGTCAAAAAGGTTAAAAAAAACAAATTTAGAAGTTGGGGCACAAAATTGTCATGAGAGTGAAAACTTTGGAGCTTACACAGGCCATGTAAACTCAAAAATGTTAAAAAGTGTTGGTGCCAAGTATGTTATCTTGGGTCATTCAGAGAATAGACAATCTGGTGAAACTGACAAATTGATCAATTTAAAAATAAAAAGTGCAATTAAGTCAAATTTAAAAGTTATTTTTTGCATTGGTGAAACGCTCAGTGAAAAAAGAAAAAAAATAACTAATAAAGTTTTAGCAAAACAAATTACTAATGGATTAAAATCAATTAAAAATACCTCTAATATTATTATAGCTTATGAACCTGTTTGGTCTATTGGCACTGGCTTAATTCCAAGATCAAATGATTTATTAAATTCAATCTCATATATCAAAAGTAAATTTAATAAAAAAACTCCAAAAGTTTTATATGGAGGCTCTGTAAATGATAAAAATATTACTGAACTAAAAGATATCAATGTTATTGACGGTTTTTTGATTGGTGGAGCTTCACAAAGTTCAAAAAAATTTATTGATATAATTAAAAAAACCTTTATTTAACCCTTCATGGAAAACATACTGTTAGTAATTAACATCATCTTGGCTTTAATTTTAGTATCTTTAATATTATTACAAAAGTCTGAAGGAGGAGCATTAGGTATAGGAGTTTCACAAGAAAATTTCATGTTATCAAGATCTGCGGGTGGTTTTATGACTAAAGCAACGGCAATTGTTGCTACACTATTTATAATTTGTAGTTTAGCATTAACTATTATTTCCAGAGCTGAATTAACACCAACAAGTTCAGTTTTAGACACTATTGAAGAAAAGACAGAAGATACACCTTCTATTCCTGAAAATAATTAATTAATTCTTTCCATTTCAATTTTTATTCGCTATAAGATAATTCCATGGCGCGATATATATTTGTCACCGGCGGCGTGGTTTCTTCACTTGGCAAAGGTCTCTCTTCAGCTTCCCTAGCTTATTTATTACAATCCAGAGGTTATAAAGTTAGACTAAGAAAGTTAGATCCGTATCTCAATGTAGATCCAGGAACAATGAGTCCATTTCAACATGGTGAAGTTTATGTAACAGATGATGGTGCAGAAACTGATTTAGATTTAGGTCATTATGAAAGATTTTCTGGAGTATCAGCAAAAAAATCTGACAATATTACAACTGGAAAAATTTATAGTGATGTTCTTAAAAAAGAAAGAAAAGGCGAGTACTTAGGAAAAACAGTTCAAGTAATTCCACATATTACTGATCGTATAAAGCAATTTATTAAAAACGACTCTTCAAAAGAGGATTTTGTAATTTGTGAAATTGGAGGAATAGTAGGAGACATAGAAAGTTTACCATTTGTTGAAGCGATTAGACAGTTTGCAAATGATGTCGGTAAAAAAAATGCATTATTTATTCATTTAACATTAGTACCTTATTTAAAAGCATCTGATGAAATAAAAACAAAACCAACTCAACATTCAGTAAAAGAACTAAGAAGCATAGGAATTCAGCCAGATATAATAATTTGTAGATCAGAAAGACCAATACCACTTGAGCATAGAAAAAAAATTTCTTTATTTTGTAATGTTGATATTCGAAATGTAATTGAAACTGTTGATGTTAAAACTATATATGAAGCTCCAATGAGCTTTTTTAGAGAAAAACTTGATGTTCAAGTTTTAAGTTATTTCAAATTAAAGTCAAAAAGATCAGTAAATTTAAATCCATGGAAAAAAATAACTAAAATTATTCTTAATAATAAAAAGCAAGTAAACATTGCTATCATTGGAAAATATGTAGAACTTAAAGATGCTTATAAGTCTTTAGATGAAGCATTAACTCATGGTGGAATAGATAATAAAGTAAAAGTTAATCTAGTTAGAATAGACTCCGAAAAATTGAAAGTTTCAGAAATTAAAAAAAAGCTCAAAAATATTTCTGGAATATTAATCCCTGGTGGATTTGGAAAAAGAGGAACGGGTGGAAAAATAGAAGCAATTAAACATGCGAGATTAAATAAAATTCCTTTCTTAGGTATTTGTTACGGAATGCAAATGGCAATCATTGAATTTGCTCGAAATCAATTAAATTTAAAAAATGCCACATCAAGTGAATTTGATAAAAAAGGATTACCAATTATTGGATTAATTAACGAATGGACTAAAGATGGAAAAATGATCAAGGGTACTGATAAAGATCTTGGCGGAACAATGAGATTAGGTTCATATGATGCTAAATTAAAAGACAACTCATTAATAAGAAAAATTTATAATTCTAAATTAATTAAAGAAAGACATAGACATAGATATGAAGTGAATATCGCTTTTAGAGAAAAATTTGAAAAAAAAGGCATGATTTTTTCTGGTTTATCACCAGATAATAAGTTACCAGAGATTATAGAGTTAAAAAATCACCCTTGGTTTATTGGAGTACAGTTTCATCCTGAATTTAAATCTAGACCTTTAGCTCCTCATCCTTTATTCTCCTCTTTTATCAAGGCAGCTAAAAATCATAAATGAGTAGTATTAAAGTTAATTGCGGAAACATAGAAATTTCTAATGAAAATAAAATCTGTATTATAGCTGGACCTTGTCAACTTGAAACAGAACAGCATGCAATGGATATGGCTGGTCAAATTAAGGAGATTACAAAAAAATTTGACCTTGGATTTATTTACAAAACTTCTTTTGATAAAGCCAATCGAACAAGTCTTAAAGGACAAAGAGGAGCAGGGCTGGAAGCATCACTTCCAGTTTTTGATAAAATTAAAAAAGAATTAGAGGTTCCAATATTGACAGATATTCATAATATAGAACAATGTTCACTTGTTGCCAATCACGTTGATGTATTACAAATCCCAGCTTTTTTATGCAGGCAGACAGATTTATTAATTGCTGCAGCTAAAACAAATAAAATTATTAATGTTAAAAAAGGTCAGTTCCTAGCACCGTGGGATATGGTGAATGTAACTAAAAAAATTTCAGACTCAGGGAATAAAAATATACTTGTTACAGAGAGAGGAGCAAGTTTTGGATACAACACTTTAGTATCAGATATGAGATCTTTACCTATAATGGCAAAAAATGGTTATCCAGTAATTTTTGATGCAACACATTCTGTTCAGCAACCAGGTGGACAAGGAGAGTCTTCAGGTGGTCAAAGAGAATTTGTTGAGTATTTAGCAAGAGCAGCAGTGGCCGTTGGTGTTGCGGGAGTATTCATTGAAACTCATCAGGATCCAGATAACGCACCTTCTGATGGACCAAATATGGTACCATTAGATAAATTAGAAAATTTATTGAATCAATTAAACGACATCGATAATTTGATTAAAAAATAGTGAGTAAAATTTTAAAAGTAAAAGCACGTCAAATATTTGACAGTAGAGGAAATCCTACTATTGAAGCTGAAGTTTATACAAAAAATAATAGTGCAACTGCTATTTGTCCATCTGGAGCATCTACTGGAACTTTCGAAGCTTATGAAAAAAGAGATAAAAATAATAAAAGATATTTAGGAAAAAGTGTTTTTAATGCTGTTAATTTAGTTAATTCAAAAATTTCAAAAAAATTGAAAGGTCAAAATATTCACAACCAAGAACGTATTGATACTCTTTTAATTAACCTTGACGGAACTAGACAAAAAACAAATCTTGGTGCTAATGCAATGCTAGCTGTTTCAATGGCTGTTAAAAAACTTTCAGCTAAAGTTAAAAAATTACCTCTATACAAAACATTTTCAGTTAAGAAGAATTTTCAATTACCATATCCACTAATGAATATAATTAATGGTGGAGCACATGCTAACAACGGACTTAGAATTCAAGAGTTTATGATAAGACCAGATCGTGCAAAAAGTTTCTCAGAAGCAATGAGGGTGAGCTTTCTGGTAATTAAAAGTTTAAGCAAATTAATTAAAGATAAAGGATTATCAACATCAGTAGGCGATGAAGGAGGGTTTGCTCCAATGATCAGCAGCAATAATCAAGCTTTAGATTTGATTGTTTCAGCTATTAAAAAAGCAGGTTTTAAAAATGGCAAAGATGTTTCAATATGTCTTGATGTTGCTGCTAATGAGTTATTTAAAAAAGATAAATACTCAATTCATTCAAAAAATTATATTTCAGTTGAAAAATCAATTAAAGAATATCAAAAAATTATCAAGAAATATAAAATCAAGTCAATTGAAGACCCATTTGCAGAAAATGATTGGATGGCTTGGAATAAATTAATGAAATCAGTAAAAGATGTTCAAATTGTTGGAGATGATTTGTATGTAACTAATCTTGAAAGACTTAAAAAAGGCTTTTTGAATATTTCTTCAAATTCAATTTTGATTAAGTTAAATCAAATCGGGACAGTTTCTGAAACTTTAGATGTTATTAAATTTGCTCAGACCATTGGATATAAAACAATCATTTCACACCGATCTGGAGAAAGTGAAGACACATTTATTGCAGATTTGGCTGTTGGAACAAATTCTAATCAAATAAAAACTGGATCATTAGCAAGATCTGAAAGAGTTGCTAAATATAATCAATTAATTCGTATTGAAGAAGAACTTGGAAAAAAAGCGAGGATGAATAAGATCAATTAATGTTAAGATTAATAAAAAGAAATTATTTTTTATTAATATCAATATTTTTGATTTTATACTTTGGATTTAATCTTGTATCTGGAGAAAGAGGGCTTTTTTCCTATATTGAAAAAAAAGAACTTTTGTCTAACTTGAAAAAAGAAGAAATATCCTTAACTAGCAAGATAGCTGATATTGATCACAAAAATTCATTATTAAGCACAAATTTAGATCTTGATTATATAGAAACTTTAATTAGAGAAAGGTTTTTATTTGGTAAAGAAGGTGAGACAATTTATATAATTAAAAAAGATGAAAACTAGACATCCAGAAAAAGAAAACAAACCAATAAATCCAATTAAAAAAAAACCAGATTGGATAAGGTCTAAGCTCTCAAATAGTAAAGAATTTTTCTTAACTAAAACAATTGTAAATAATAATAATTTAGTAACAGTTTGTCAGGAAGCCAACTGCCCAAACATTACCGAATGTTGGAGTAAAAGACATGCAACATTCATGATAATGGGTGATACATGTACAAGAGCATGTGCTTTTTGCGATGTTAAAACTGGTTTACCTGGTAAATTGGATCAACTTGAGCCTATTAAAATTGCACAAGCTGTAAAAAAATTAAATTTAAAACATGTTGTAATCACTTCTGTTGATAGAGACGATCTAGAGGATGGTGGATCCGAACATTTCTTTGAAACAATTAATCAAACAAGAAAACAAAACCCAAATACCACTATCGAAGTGTTAACACCAGATTTTTTAAGAAAAGGGGATGCGTATAAAAGAGTATTAGATGCAAATCCAGATGTGTTTAATCATAATATTGAAACTGTACCAAGTTTGTATTTAAAAGTTAGACCAGGTTCGAGATACTTTTCATCATTAGAGCTTTTAAAAAATGCTAAAAAAACAAACAAAAATGTTTTTACTAAATCTGGAATTATGGTCGGTCTAGGTGAAAGCAGAGATGAAATTTTACAAGTAATGGACGATTTAAAAGCTGCAGATGTAGATTTTTTAACTATTGGACAGTATCTTCAACCATCAACACAACACTATCCATTAGATAGATATTATACTCCAAAAGAATTTGATGATTTAGGAACAATAGCAAAAGCAAAAGGTTTTTTACTAGTATCTTCATCACCTTTAACCAGATCCTCTTATCATGCAGATGAAGATTTTGCTAAACTTCAACAAAATAGATTAAATAAGCATTAATGCCTAAAGCATCAGTTAAGAGATTAATTGAATGTAAAAAAGATCACCTAATTGATTTAGTCTTAGATATTGAAAAATATCCTGAGTTCGTCCCTTTTTGTTTGGGCTCTCATGTTTATGAAAAAAATAAAGAAGGCAGCCAAACCTTAATTATTGCCGATCTTACAATTGGTAAAGGACCATTTAAAGATACTTATAAAAGTGATGTAAAATTTGATAAAGAAAACAGCACAATAAATGTAACCAATATAGGTGGTCCATTAAATCATTTGGAAAATAATTGGAAGTTTAATGAAACAAAAAGTGGTACTGAAATTTCTTTCGATATTGACTTTGAAATCCAAAATAAATTTTTAAATGTTTTAATGTCTAAATCTTTTGAATTTGGTCTAAATAAAATAGCAGATGCTTTTCAAAAAAGAGCAGAAGATCTTTATAGACCTATAGATAATTAATTAAATCAAATTTGAAATTATCTTAATCACTTTTTCAACAGTTGATTTCTGGATAGAACTACG
Organism: uncultured Pelagibacteraceae bacterium; assembly: GCA_902558795.1. Taxonomy (GTDB): domain Bacteria; phylum Pseudomonadota; class Alphaproteobacteria; order Pelagibacterales; family Pelagibacteraceae; genus Pelagibacter. The sequence continues at coordinate 34,606 of CACEFI010000006.1, forward strand.
ATTTTTAGATTTAAATTTATTTTCCTTAATAAGAATTGTTTTACCTTTTTTAATACCAATATAAACTAAACCAACTGGTTTATTTATAGAGGCTCCACCTGGTCCTGCAATTCCAGTAATTGAAACATTTATTTTACTTTTTGAAATTTTAGACAAATTTTTGACCATTGATTTGCAGCATTCTTTACTTACAGCCCCATATTTTTTAATTATATTTTTATTTACTTTTAATATCTCTATTTTTGCTTGATTGGAGTATGTAGTTAAACCCATCTGAAAATAGTTTGATGAATTAGCTAATTTAGTTAAATTATGAGCTAATAATCCCCCAGTACAAGATTCTGCTACAGATATAGTTAATTTTTTTTTAATTAATTTTTTATGAAGTAATTGAATAGTCATTAGAATTTAAGACTTATTAAGTAAATTAATATCATTGAATATAATCCAGCCATTATATCATCCATAATTATTCCAAAATAATTTTTAAAATTTTTATCAAAATAGCTAACTGGAAAAGGTTTCAAAATATCAAAAAATCTGAAGAAAATAAAAGATAAAATGTAATAGATTTCAATTTTTAAACTCAATTCATTATTTTGACTTAAGTACAAAACTAGAATTAATGGCATAGCTTGACCTAGAACTTCATCAATGACTATTTGCCTAGGATCTTTGTTCTTAAATTCAGTTTCAGCATCTTTAACTGCATAAAAAGAATAGAAAAATAAAAGAGTAAAAAAAATTATTGAAAATTTAAGATTAGTATATGCCAAATGTTCATAGGCAATATAAATGAATACAACTGTAACAAGTGATGTTACTGTTCCTGGTATTTTAGTTAAATAACCATAACCAAAAAAAGTTGATATTAAGACATTAATTTTTTTCATTGTGAAATTGAGCAAATAACCTCACAAGCTATTGCTTTTTCCTTTCCAATTAATCCTAATTTTTCAACTGTTTTACCTTTTAAGTTAATTAAATCTTCATCTAAATTTAATAAATTGGATAAAGAATTTATTATTTTTCCTCTATATTTTGAGACTTTAGGTTGTTCACAAATTAAATTTATATCCAAATTATTAATATAAAAATTATTTTTGTTCAAAATCTCAATGATTGGTTTCAACATTTTTGGTGATCTTATATTTTTAAATTTATTTTTGTTATCTGGAAAAAAGGTACCAATATCTTTTTTCCTCATGGCACCTAATAAAGCATCAATGATTGAGTGTAAAATTACATCTCCATCAGAATGACCTTTTAATCCTAAATGATAAGGAATTTTTATGCCACCTAAGTAAAGTTTCTTATTTTTGATTAATCTATGAACATCAAATCCAATTCCAAAGTAAGTTTTTGTATTATTGATAT
>CACEFI010000007.1 GCA_902558795.1 uncultured Pelagibacteraceae bacterium
GCTCGATGCTTGTTTCTCAGCACTCGCTACAGCTTTAGTTAAAGCGTTGAAAATTTCTTTTCCACCTTTAACATTAGATTTAAACCAATCATAAACTGGACTTGCAGCTTTTTTAAAACCAGCTTTTTGATCAGGTGTTGGAACATATAGATCACCACCACCAGCTACAAAATCTTCGTAAGCCTTGATTGATTTTCTTTTAGGAGAAGCAAATGTTGCTTGCTGTAATGCATAAAATCCATCAGTCACAACTCTTTTAAGATCTGTTGGCATAGAACTATATTTTGCATTATTCATCCACCAAAGTGCTCCCATATATGCATGTCCGTCTAACGTTACATATTTTAGACCAGCATCTGGGAACTTCATGTTCATGATATCAGTTATTCCATTTTTTGAACCTTCAACCACACCTGTTTGGAAAGATGTAAATAATTCAGGCCATGGAATAGGAGTTGGTGAAGCACCTAAAGCTTTTACAAGCTCTTGAGGCAAATCAGCTACTACAGTTCTAATTTTAAGACCTTTCATATCAGATGGTTCTGCAATTCTTCTTTTTGTATTTGCAAAATTTCTCCAACCACCTGTATTACCAATAGTCATTAATCTGATTGAATCGTTAGAGTCTTTCAGAGCCATTTTTCTCATAGTTCTTACAAAATCCCCTTGCATTACATCTTCAGCAATTCTGTCATTAGCCATTAGATAAGGTAAATCTAAAACCTGAACATACGGGAAAACTCCCGCAGCTCCACCAGAAGTAGATATGTAAATATCGATACTTCCATCAGATACACCTTGAAGACACTCCGCACCTTTTGAACAAAGTTGAGTACCCACAAAAAGCTCTACAGCTATTTTTCCATTAGATGCTGCTTCAACATAGTTTTTAAAAACTACAGCGCCATCATAATCTTCATCTTGATCATTAGAATTCATTGTCATTCTTAAATTGTAATCGGCAGCAGAAACTGATGCTGTAAATCCAATTAATAATAATAATGAAAAAAATGATTTAATTAATTTACTCATAATTATTTCCCTCTCTTTAATATTTATGTATAGAGACTATACTTAAATTTATAAAAGAGTCTATTATCTGAAAACAACTAAAAGTTATTTAGCAAAACCAGTAAGTAAAGGAATAGTCATTGAAATTGCTGGGAAATATGTGATTAAAAATATTACTATAGCCTCTACTGCTAAGAAAGGTAATATTGCTTTTGCAATTGTTTCTACTCTTTCACCTGATACAGATGAAGCAACAAATAAAACAAGACCCATAGGTGGTGTAGCTAACCCGACAGTTAAATTAACAGACATAATAATTGCAAAATGAACAGGGTGAACACCAAGTTCAACAAAGACTGGTCCTAGTATGGGTCCTAAAATTATTATAGCTGGGCCTGCATCCAAAAACATTCCAACAACAAATAATAAAATATTTATTAGAAATAATAAAATATAAGGATTTTCACTTAATCCTAAAACAAATTCGGCTAAATGTTCAGGTGCATGAGATAAACTTACCACAGTTTTAAACGCCATTGCTGCACCTACTAAAAGAAGAACAACTGAAGACACCATAGCAGCTTTAGTCATAACTTTAGGTATTTCTTTCCACTCTAAAGATTTTAAGACAAATAATCCTATAAACATTGCATAAGCAGCAGCTACTGCAGAAGCTTCTGTGGGAGTAAAAATTCCACCCAAAATTCCTCCAAGAATTATTACTGGGGTCATTAAAGGAAAAAAAGCTTTTAGGGATGCTTTACCTCTTTGACTCCATGTAGTTTTTTTTGTTACAGCTGGAAAATTATATCGCTTTGCCATAAATTTAATGGTGACCATTAAACTTACACCAACTAAAATTCCAGGAACAATACCAGCAAGAAATAAAGCAGCAACACTCTCACCCATGACATAAGCGTAAATAATCATTATTCCTGAAGGAGGAATAATAGGACCAATAACTGAGCTTGCTGCAGTAATTGCTGCTGCAAATTTTTTGGTATACCCTTGTTTTTCCATTGCAGGGATTAACATTGATCCTATTGCAGAAGTATCCGCAACTGCAGAACCAGATAGTCCTGCAAACAACATTGAAGTTAAAACATTTACATGAGCTAAACCTCCTTTTAAGTGGCCCATCATAGCTTGGCTAAATTCTACTAACCTTAGAGTAATTCCTCCCCTATTCATTAGCTCACCAGCTAACATAAAAAATGGGATTGCCATTAAAGGAAAACTGTCAATACCATTATAAATATTTCTATAAAGCATTGCACCATCTCTAGATTGGTCGTTCAACCAAAGTAAAATTCCAGGAGCAGCTAACAATCCAAAAAATACCGGTAATCCAATTAATAAAAATAATAAAAATAAGGGGAGAAACCAAATCAACATTATTGGGTCTCCAATTTTTGTTTATCTAAATCTTCAGGTAATTCTAACTTTGTAAAGTTACTTAAAAAATTTCTTAAAATTAACTCAATATTTACTGAAATCAAAAAAAACAATTCCAACAGGTAGGGACATATACATCCAAGCTAATTTTATTGGCTCAGCTTTACCACCAATTAGATTAAAAGGAATTTTAATTGAAGCTGAATTAAAAATCCATCCAGCATTGATATGTTTTAAACCTAACTCTAGACCAATTATCAAAACAAATAATGAAATAATTAATAAAAATAAAGTTAATAAAGTAGATATAATTTTAGGTAAAAATCTTTCCAACATATCAATAGAAACAAAACCTCCCCATCTATAGGCTGAAGGAGCGATCAAACCAGTCATCCATAACATTAAAAATCTCGCAACTTCATCGGGCCATGGTAGTGCGCTATTTAGAACATATCTAAAGAAAACCTGGATCATAATTACAACAACCATTAAAAAAATTGCGATCCATGCAAATTGTCTACCAATTCTTAAAAAAAAAGTATTAACCTTTTCAAGAAAGTTAAAAAAATAAAGTAGAGTTTTTATAGTTAAATTCACAATTAAATTTATTTTAATAAGAAAATAATTACAACTTTTTAAAAAACTATTTTACATTGTTTGATATATTTCGTATTAGAAATCCTTCAATAAAAAGACTTAAATAAAAATTATGAGTAATAAAAAGAAGATTCTAGTTATCCAAAAAGTTCATGATAAAGGTATGGAATTAATTAATAACCATCCTAATTTTGATGTGGAAGTTACTGATGATGTTTCGGTAGAAAATTTAAAGACAAAAATAAAAGACTGTGATGGTGTTTCAATTAGAATAGCAAAATTACCAGGTGAGGTAATTAATGAAGCAAAAAATCTGAAAATAATTTCAAGACATGGAGTTGGTTACGACAATATTGATTTAGCGACTGCTAAAGAAAGAGATATAAAAATTGCCATTACAGCTAATGCAAATGCAGTCACAGTCGCTGAGCATGTAATGTTTGTTTTACTAAATATAGCAAAAAGAAGAGAGCTCTATCATACGACAGTTAGAGATGGTAACTTTAAGGATAGAAATAAATTACCTAAAACTATTGAAGTATGGAAAAAAAATTTCCTAATAATGGGTTTTGGTAGAATTGGTAAAGCGCTTATTAAAAGATGTTTAGGATTTGAAATGAATGTCTACGTCTATGATCCCTTTGTAGATAAAGATATCATAGAGAAGCTTGGTGGAAAAAAAGTTGATAATCTTGAAGAGGCAGTAAAAACTATGGATGTTATATCTCTGCATATGCCTTTAACTGAAAAAACAGAAAATCTTATTAATTATGATTTGCTTAAAACAATGAAAAAAAATTGTATCATAATTAATGCTGCTAGAGGTGGGATAATACACGAAGAAGATCTCGATAAAGCCTTAAATGAAGATTTAATTTTTGGTGCAGGAATTGATGTATTTAAACAAGAACCACCAGAAAATGATAATCCTCTTTTAAAAAATGAAAAAGTTTATTTAAGTCCACATACTGCAGCTTTTACTGATGAATGTATGACAAGAATGGGTGTAGAAACAATTCAAAATATAATTGATTATTTTGATGATACATTGGAAAAATCAAAAATTGTAAGACTTTAGTAAAAGATTTAATCTAAAAGTTTAGGTTTATTATTTATTGAAAGTTAACTTTTATAAATTTCAATACCACTAAGATTTAAGGTTTCAGTTAAATACTTGTACCCTATTTTTGCATATTCAAGTGGATTTGCTTTTGCTGGATCTTGCTCTGCCTCTACTACTAACCATCCTGAATAATTTTTTTCTTTTAATACATCAAACAAAGGCTTGTAATCAATACATCCATCACCTGGAACTGTAAATGCACCCTCTAAAAATGCTCCTCTGAAACTTAAATCTTCTCTCAAAGATTTTTCTAAAACACTTTTTCTAATATCTTTACAATGCATATGAATTAACCTTTCACTAAAATCATTTAATATTTTAAAAGAGTCTCCTTGAGCAAACAACATGTGACCAGTGTCTAATGTAAGTTTTACACTATCATCCGTGTTTTCAAGCAATCTGATGGTATCCTCTTCAGTCTCTATTACAGTGCCCATATGATGGTGGTAAGCAAGTGGCATCCCTTCGTCTTCAAGATATTTTCCCATTTCTGAAATTTTTTCATAGTATTTTTTAGATTCTTCAAGATCCATTTGAGGTCTAGTAGATAATTTTCGATTTGGATCTCCTTGAATTGAACCAGAAACTTCAGCAAAAACCATACAAGGTGAATTACAATCTTTAAAAAGCTTTAACTGATCTTGAATTAGATTTTTTTCTTCATTAACACTATTTGTTCTTAAATTAGCTCCATACCAACCTGAACAAAGATTTAGATTAAACTCATTAAGTTTAGGAATTAATTCTTCTGATTTTTTCGGAAATTTACCACCAGACTCAATTCCAATAAATCCTGCTTGACTAGCTTCAGACAAACATTGTTCTAAAGAAGTATCCCCTCCTAATTCAGGCATATCATCATTGCTCCATGCTATCGGTGCTATTCCTAATTTTACTGACATAAAAATTTATTAAAAAGTTAAATGGATTTTTAAATGATGATGTTATGTGCATCAAGAAAATTATATTTTTAATTGATGTTTGGTTTATCATTAAAAAATGTTTCTTGATTTTGTTTTTTAATTCTGTTCTATATTCTTATGATTAATTTTTCCTTAATGGGAGCAGGACGGATTGGAAAAATGCATGCTAAATTTATAGCAGCACATCCAAATGCAAAATTAAAATACATATATGACGTTAATTCTCAATTTGCTGAAGAAGTAGCAAAATCAACAGGATGCTCAATTGCATCATCACCAGAAGAAGCAATTAATACAGGTGATATAGATGCAGTTCTTATAGCTTCTGCTACACCAACTCACACTCAATTTATTACAATGGCAGCAAAAGCTGGAAAAGCAATTTTTTGTGAAAAACCAATTGATTTAGATATAAATAAAGTAAATGAGTGCATGGAAAATATCAAAGGAACAAACGTTCCTATTCAAATTGGCTTTAATAGAAGATTTGATGCAAGTCATGCTAAGGCACAACAGGCAAGAGTAAAAAAAGAAATTGGTGAATTGGAAATGGTGGTTATTACAAGTAGAGACCCTGAACCTCCTGGTATTGACTATTTAAAAGCTGCTGGAGGTTTTTTTAGAGATACTACTATCCATGATTTTGACTTAACTAGATTTATATTGGGTGATGATCCTGTGGTTCAAATATCTGCATTTGGAGATGCTTTATTTGATAAAAATTCACAACAAGTAAAAGATCTAGATACTGCAATGTTTATTTTAAAATCAAAAAAAGGTGTTTTAATTCATATTAATAACTCACGAAGGGCAGTTTATGGATATGATCAAAGAGTTGAAGTATTTGGCAGTAAAGGAATGGTTATCTCTAACAATCAAACTCCTACTTCTTTAGAAAGATACACAAATACATCTACAAATGAAAAAGAACCTATACATTTCTTTTTTATTGAAAGATATGAGCAAGCTTACAGAGATCAATTTAATGAGTTTGTAAAATGCATTGAGGATAAAGCAAAACCTTTAGTGGGATTTGAAGATGGTAGAAATGCTTTAATAATAGCTAACGCAGCATATGAATCGTTTGAAAGTGGTAAAGTAATAGATATAAAATTCTAATATGTCTAATAAATATATATCTGAACAATCTAACCAATTTAAAAATAAAATAATAATTGTAACAGGAAGTACCCAAGGAAGTGGGGCTGAGACTGCAAAATTACTAGCAAGCAGAGGTGCTAAAGGAATAACTATCTGTGGAAGAAACAATGAAAAAGGAAACAAGGTAAAATCTGAAATAGAAGGCATGGGTGCAGAATGCTTATACATTCAAGCAGATTTAGAAAAACTTACAGACTGTAAAAAAATAGTTTCTGAGACTGATAAAAAATTTAACACAGTAGACTCTTTTATAAATGTTGCCGCTTTTACTGAGAGAGGAACGATCTTAAGCACAACAGAAGAAAATTATGATAAAAATTTTAATGTAAATGTAAAAGCTCCTCTTTTTATGATGCAAGACGTTATAAAAATAATGATTAGAGATAAAAAAAAAAGGAACTATCGCTCATATTTTATCAATGGCTGGATATAGTGGTATGCCTTTCTTAACTGCTTACAGTTCTTCTAAAGCAGCATTGGCAGTAATGATTAAAAATGTTGCAAATTCAGTTTCCGGTCATCAAATAAGAGTAAATGGTGTAAATCTAGGTTGGACAGATACACCAGCAGAAACAGTAATTCAGAAAAAATTTCACAACGCAGATGATGATTGGTTAAAAAAAGCTGAAGCAAAAGTTCCTTTTAAAAGATTAAACAAACCTTTAGATGTTGCTAAGATCCTAGCTTTCTTATGTTCAGAAGAGTCAGGAATAATGACGGGAAGCATTGTTGATTTTGATCAAACAGTTTCGGGATGGCATTCTTATTCAGCATATGACACTAGGATATTAGATGATAGTATTTTAGGAGAGTGATCTTAATTAGAATTAATTTATGAAAAAAAATAAAATTAAAGATACTGGTGTAGAAGTTACTGAATTGAGTTTTGGAACATCCTCTTTGGGAAGTATGCCAGATACTTATGGGTATGAAGTAACAGAACAAAGAGCTCAAGAAACTTTAAAAAGATTTTTTCAAGGTCCAGTAAATATGCTTGATACTTCAAGAAATTATGCAATGGGAGAAAGTGAAAAAAGAATTGGTATAGCAATAAAAGAAAATGGTGGCTGGCCAGAAAATTTTGTCTTATCAACAAAAATCGATAGAAATATGGATACGCTTGTTCTTGATAAAAAAAGAACAAGAGAGTCTATAGAAGAAAGTTTAAAAATTTTGAATGTAGATTCTGTTGATGTTTTATTTCTTCATGATCCAGAATACGTAAAAGATGTAAATGATATCACTAAAAAAGATGGGGCATTGGATGAGTTATTTAGAATAAAAGAAGAAGGTTTGGCAAAAGCAGTTGGTTTGGCAATGGGAAAAATAAATATAATGTTTCCTATGTTAAAAAATTGGGACTTTGATGTGATGATTAATCATAACAGATATACTCTGTTAAATAGAGAGGCAGATGAAATGTATAGTTACGCCCATAGCAAAAATATATCTATTTTTAATGCTGCTCCTTACGCTGGTGGTATTCTAGCAAAAGGTCCAAGTAATTTTAAAAAAATAACTTATCAAGATGCTACAGAAGAAAAACTTGCACCAGCTAGAGAAATAGAAAAAGTTTGTAAAAAATATAATGTAGAAATGGGTGCTGCAGCATTACAGTTTTCAATGAAAGATAAAAGAATCACATCTACTCTGTGCGGAGTTACCAGTATTCAGAGTATTGAAAAAAACCTCGCTTGGGCTAATACAAATATCCCTGAGGAATTTTGGAACGAAGTTTTAAAATTACCTTATTCAACTAAAGATCCAGAGTCTGAAAGAAATTATACGCCTGGTTAAATTCTTTGATTTCATTATCATTTAAAATTTGACTCATGGTTTATTTAATCAATAATGGTCAATATATCATATGAATATTCTTAAAGATAGTTTCGGTAGAAAATTCCCATACATACGACTTTCTATTTCAGATGTTTGTAACTTTAAATGTGGGTATTGTTTACCTGATGGATACAAAATTGATAGAAGTGATAATAGAAAATTTCTAAACATTGAAGAAATTGGAAGATTGGCCAAAGCACTATCTGAATTAGGTGTTTCAAAGATTAGACTTACTGGTGGTGAGCCGACTGTAAGGAAAGATTTTTTTAAAATTATTAAGATTATAAAAGAAAATTCAGGAATAAAAAAAACTGTTATGACCACTAATGGTTACAGATTAGATAAAATAGCTGATGATATAAAAAATAGTGGTTTAGATGGAATAAATATTAGTATTGATAGTTTAAATGCTAATACTTTTAGAAAGATAACTGGTCATGATAGATTGGAAGAAATTCTTAGAGGTATCAAAAATTTACAAAAACTAAATTTTAAAAATATTAAAATTAACGCTGTTTTATTAAAAGGGGTAAATGACTCCGAAAAAGATTTTGATGATTGGGCTAAGTTTTTGAAAAATAATGAAATTGATTTTAGATATATCGAATTAATGCAAACAGGGGATAATATTGATTATTTCAATAACTATCATGTACCTGCAAAAAAATTTACTAACTACTTAAATAATAATAATTGGATTATTCAAACATTTGGTAAAGATGCAGGACCATCAAAAAACTACTTAAATCCAAAGTTTAAAGGTAAATTTGGTGTGATTGCCCCCTACTCTAAAGATTTTTGCAAAAGTTGTAATAGATTAAGAATTACTGCAAAAGGCGATTTAAGATTATGTTTGTTTGGCAATACAGGAATAAATATTAGACACTTAATGCAAAAAGATAGTCAAATAGAGGAATTAAAAGATTTGATTTTAAAACAACTCAATTTTAAAAAAGAGTCTCATTATTTAGAGATTGGTGACACAGGTTTAACAAAAAATTTGTCAACTACTGGTGGTTAATATGAAAAATTTAAAAATAATAAAGAATAATGAATTAAAAGATTGGGCAGAAGAAATTTTTAAAAAAAATTCATTTAATATGGTTGATGTTTCAAGCAAAAAAGAAACATATAGAAGAGCTTTAGCTTCTGGAAAAATTTATGTTGGCAAAGAAGTTTTTAATTTAATTAAAAATGAAGAAATGCCTAAAGGAGACCCTATAACTTTAGCAGAAGTTTCTGCAGTTCTCGGAGTAAAAAAAACTAGTGAATTAATTCCTTTATGTCATCCACTTCCAATTGAACATACGGCTACTAAAATTATTATGCACGATGAAGATAATTCGCTTGAGGTGTTTTGTGTTGTATCAGCATATGCAAAAACAGGTGTAGAAATGGAGGCTATAATGGGAGTAAATGCTGCTCTTATAACAATTTATGATTTAAGCAAAATTGTTAACCCTCATTTAAAAATTGAAAATGTTAAATTGTTAATCAAAGAAGGTGGAAAAAGTGGTTTGTGGAAAAATCCAGATGGTCTACCAAATTTTTTAAAAGAAATATTTTAGTTAATAATATTCATGAAGATACAGATTGAATTATTTGGAGCAAGTCGAGAGTTCAGCGATCAAAACTATTTAGAATTTAATATTGAAAATAATTCAACAATTAAAGATGTAAGAAAAAAAATTATTGATTTTCTAATTAAAGATTTTGACGGTAATGAAAATTTTATAAAAATTGTAAATTCTTCAGCTTTTTGTTCTAATGATAATATTATAAGCGACAATTATAAAATAACAAATAATGAAAAAATTGCTATTATCCCTCCTATAGGAGGAGGTTAATGCTTCATACAAAAATAATAGATATTAAAGATAAAAAGCTTTCAATTGTTGAGGCTGAAAATTTTATCTCATCTACTGACTTTGGTGCATCTATATTTTTTTCTGGAACTGTAAGAAATCAAAATAACAATAAAAGTGTAACTGGAATAACATATGATAGTCACGACACGCTTGTGATTAAAAGTTTTGAAGAAATCTACAATGAAGTTGATCAAAAATTAAATATTAAAGATAAAGCAGTATTTATTGAGCATGCAAAAGGTTATTTAACTCTTGGTGATATAAGTATTATTATTGCTGTTGCATGCAAACATCGTGATGAGGCTTATGTTTTATCAAGATATATTATAGAAGAAATAAAGAAAAGATCACCTATCTGGAAGAAAGAACATTATCAAAATAATGAGACAGATTGGTTAAAAGGAAACCCCATTCACTATGAAAAAAATTAATTACTCTGAAGTTACACCTGAAAAAATTTATAATAATAGAAGATCTTTTATTAAATCATTAGGTTTGGGTGCTGGTTCAATTGCTTTGACAACTCTGCCATTAATAAATAATGCAAAATCTGCCGATGACCTCAAACTTACCAGTTATAAAGATATTACTACTTATAATAATTATTATGAATTTGGCACAGCTAAAGGTGATCCTTATAAGAACTCGCAAAATTTCATAACAGATCCTTGGAATATAACTATTGAGGGAGAAGTAGAAAAACCAATACAGTTATCAATGGATGAAATTTTAGAAACATTCGTATCAGAAGAAAGAATTCAAAGACTTAGATGTGTGGAAGGATGGTCTATGGTAATCCCTTGGATGGGTTTTTCTTTAAACCAACTTTTGTCAAAAGTATCATTTACCTCAAAAGCAAAATTTGTAGAATTTGAGAGCGTGTTTGACCCAGAACAAATGAAAGGTCAAAGATATCCTGTTTTACAATGGCCTTATAGAGAGGGATTAAGAATTGATGAAGCAATGCATCCTCTGACTACAGTAGTTACAGGTTTATATGGTAAAAAACTTCCTAATCAAAACGGAGCACCGTTAAGAATTTTTATGCCATGGAAGTACGGTTTTAAAAGTGCAAAAGCAATTGTTAAAATTAAATTAGTTGAAAAAATGCCAACTTCTTCTTGGATGAGAGCTTCACCTAGAGAGTATGGGTTTTATTCAAATGTAAACCCAGAGGTTGACCACCCTAGGTGGTCTCAAGCTACAGAAAGAGTTATTGGAAATGATATTTTTGCACCTAGGGTAAAAACTATAATGTTTAATGGATATGGTGATGAAGTGGCAAGTCTATATACGGGTATGGATTTAAGAAAATATTTTTAATGAATAAATATTTTAAGCCAAGTATTTTTTTTTTAAGTTTAATTCCTTTTTTAATTATTGTTTATAAAATCTATTTTAATCAACTAGGTCCTGAGCCTGTAAAAGAAATTACTCATCATACCGGTGAATGGACGCTAATTTTTATTTGTCTAACACTTGCAATGAGTCCTTTAAAAAGATTAACTAATTTAACTATATGGATAAAATTTAGAAGAATGTTGGGATTATTTGTTTTTTTTTACGCCACTATCCATTTATTAACTTATGTTGGAATTGATTATAGATTTAATTGGACACCAATTTTTGATGATGTTGTAAAAAAAAAATATATTTTTATTGGTTTTTCTGCTTGGTTATTGTTAATTCCTCTAGCTCTTACGTCGTCACAGAAAATGATGAAATTATTAAAACATAATTGGAAAAAATTACATAAATTAATATATTTAATAGCAATCTTTGGTGCTCTTCATTACATCTGGCTATCTAAAACAATTTTTTTTAAACCATTAATTTTCATGATAATAATACTTGTTTTACTAAGTCTTAGAATTAAGATTAAAAAAAATGAGACAAATTATGGATGATAAAATTAAAAAAGAAATTCAATCTGCTACATTTGAAAGATTGTTAAAACATTTGGATGAAAGAAAAGACGTTCAAAACATTGATTTAATGAATTTAGCTAATTTTTGCAGGAACTGTTTATCAAGATGGTACAGAGAAGAGGCTGAAAAAAAAGGTGTAACTATATCTGATCCTGACGCAAGAAAGCATATTTATGGAATGCCTTATTCTGAATGGAAAGAAAAATACCAAAAATAATTATTTTTCCTTTAGTCTTGGAAATAACTCAACAAAATTGCAAGGTTTGTGATTGATATCTAGCTGATGTTTTAAAATTCCCTCCCAAGCATCAGTTACACCACCAGAGGATCCAGGTAACGCAAAAACATATTTTCCATTTGCTAAAACTGCACAAGCTCTAGACTGTATTGCAGAAGTGCCAACTGTTTTAAGACTTATTGTTCGAAAAACTTCTCCAAAACCTGGTATTTGTTTATCCGCAATTTCTTCAATTGCTTCCGGGGTAATATCTCTTCCAGTAAGTCCTGTCCCTCCTGTTGTAATAATTACATCAATATCTTCTTTATTGATCCATTCTTTTAAAATTAAAACAATTTCTTCTTTATTGTCCTTACATATTTTCCTATCGATTAAATTATGATTAGCCTCTTTAATTTTTTCCACCAGAATGGCACCAGATTTATCATTATCAAAAGTTCTAGTATCTGTTACAGTTAATAAAGCTATATTTACATCCATAAAAATTTTTTAAATATGATTATATTATCAATATTTTTTCTCATAACATCAATATTATATTCTAGTGTTGGCTTTGGAGGTGGATCAACTTATTTAGCTCTAATGCTAATTTGGGAAATTCCCTTTTATATTATTCCGATATTAGCATTATGTTGTAACATCATTGTGGTATCAGGAAATTCAATAAACTATGTAAGATCAGGAAATCTTAATCTTAATTTACTTGTTCCTTATTTGGTTGGTTCTATCCCTTTTGCTTTTTTTGGTGCTTCAATATCTATCTCTAAGGAATTGTTTGAGATAATTTTATTTATTATTTTATTTATTGCTGGGATACTTTTATTAATAAAAAATAAATCATACGATAATGATCAGATTAAAATAAATTCAATTCCAAAGGCTGTTTCTATATTTATTGGATCTGTTATTGGTTTTGTTTCAGGAATTGTTGGAATTGGTGGTGGTATATTTTTAAGTCCAATTTTATTTTTAATGAAAGCAGGATACCCAAAACATATTGCTACCGCAGCATCGCTCTTTATTTTAATCAACTCGATATTTGGTGTAGCTGGTCAACTCACTAAAAATATTGTTTTTGAAGAATTTTTGAATTATTGGCCTCTTTTTGCGTGTGTATTAGTTGGAGGTCAGATTGGAAATTTACTAAATATAAAATTTTTATCTAACAAAACTCTTACAATAATAACTTCGATGCTGGTAATTTTTGTGTCTATAAGAATGGGCATAAGACTGATACCATAATCTTGATTTAATTAACTTTTAATATATTTAATCTTAAAAATGAAAAATATTAAGCCTTTTGGTCCTTCGATTGGAAAAACTAAAATTTCTAAAAAATTTTTAGATAAATTAAATAATGAATTTGATATCAAATCTAATTTAAAGAAAATTGATTATAGCTCAAAATTAGCTAGTCAAATAAAAAATGAACTAAAAGTTTCAAGTAATTTTATTAAGAAATATTTAGAAAAAGAATTAGTAAAAAATATAAATAATTTTTTGTCTAACGATAAAATAAAAAATATTAAGAAAATTAAAATTTTAAACTTATGGGTAGTTCGCCAATTCAAAGGTGAATATAACCCTATTCATTATCATGAAGGAGATTTATCAGGTGTTGGCTATTTAAAATTACCAAAAGGAATGACAAAAAATAAAATGGTTAAAAATAAAAAATTGAAAACAAATGGAACAATTGATTTCATAAATGGTCAAAAAGGGTTTCTTAGTAAAAGTATTTATAATGTTATTCCAAAAATTGGAGATTTATTAATTTTTCCAAATTACCTAATGCATACTGCTTATCCTTTTAATATTGAAGGAGAGCGTAGATCATTTTCGTTTAACGCTAAAATAGTCTTTAAAAAATAATTTACAATCACATTTATATTTGGTACATATTTAATGCCGATTTGATCCTATTGCGGGCTTTAACTGCTAAAAAGGAAATTCCCACATAAAATCAATAAGCAAGGTAGTTGAACTGTATTGTGCACCTAGCAAAAGCTGAAGCACTAAAAAAGTGAGGACTCGATGGACATAAATTTTTTCAAACAAACAAGAATATTAGATGGTGGTATGGGACAAGAACTTTTAGCCAGAGGAATGAAACCTAATGGAACATTGTGGAGTGCTAATGCAATATTAGATGAAAATTATCACCAATTATTACAAGACACACATAGAGATTTTGTAAAAGCAGGAGCTGAAGTAATTGTCACTACTACTTTTACAACAAGAAGAAGAAGGCTTAGAGAAAATAATATTGAAGATAAATTTGAATATCTAAATATTAAAGCTGGTGAAATCGCAAAAAATGTAAAAAAAGAATTTCCAAATGTTTTAATTGCAGGCGGATTACCTCCTCAAGAACTAACTTATGAAGCTGATGAAAGAAGCGAGGATGAAATTACAAAAACTTTTAATGAGCAGGCTAAATTGTTAAATGATTATGTTGATTTTTTTTACTTTGATGTATGGAGCAGTATTAAAGAGTTTAAATGTGGAATTAAAGCAATCAAAGAATTTAAAAAACCATATTTAGTTGGAATTCATATATCTGAGGGAACTAATTTACCAAGTGGAGAAAAAATTTCTGATATCAAAAGTATTATTGATGACAAGTTATTAGGTGTTATGCTTTCTTGTGTTTCCCCTGAAAATTATGAAAAAAATCTAGAAGAGATGAAGAGATTAGATGTTCCATTTGGTTTTAAATTAAATGGTTTTATGACAACTAAACCAAAAAATGGATACACTTCATCATTTTTTAAAAATTCAGGTGGAAATCCCAATGAATTTCTTGGTCATAGGCACGATCTTACGCCAGAAAAAATTAAAGAAATTGCAAAAAAATTTAAAGATAATGGAGCTACTATTTTAGGTGGATGCTGTGAAACTAGACCTTCGCATATTGAAGCAATGGCAAAACTCAAATAGTTTTTTTATTATCAGCTTTTTTAACAAAATAGATACCAATACAAACAGCTATTAAAGATATTAATACTTTAATTGTTATTAGCTCTTTTAGGAATATATAACCCAAGATAGTTCCAAATATTGGTATTAAGTAAGAAACTTGAGATTGAAAAATTAAACCATTATTTTTTAAAATTCTAAATCTTAATAACCATGCAACTCCAGTTGGAACTATTCCTAAGTATATTACTGATATTAGTGAATCTGTTCTTGGAATTGATTGCCAAGGTTGTTCTATAAAACTTACAAGCGGGATTAAGATTATAATTGCCCAAATCAAAATTGAGCCAGTTACATTTTCATTTTTTTTCTTACTGATTTTTAGAGTTAAAACACCTCCTATTACATAACAAGTAGAACCTAATAAAATTAGTAATGCTGAGGTAAAATTATTTTCATCAATTAAAATATTATCTGAAAATAAAAATACTATTCCTGAAAAACCAATTAATATTCCAAATGTTTTAATTAAATTAAACTTTTCATTTTTTGTATAAAAGTGTCCTAATACTGTTGAGCTTAATGGTGTAGTAGACATTAAAATTGCTGCTAAATTACTTTGAACAGATTTAACTCCATATGCTATTAAAAAGAATGGAGCAACCAAGTTAATAAATCCTATCATAGCAAACCAATGCCAATCCTTAGAGAAAGCTTCAATTTTAATATTCTTATAATAACAAAGAAGTAAAACTGGAATCGCTCCAAAAAAAACTCTTAAAAAAGCAATTGTTACTGGTCCAAAAGAATAAGTAGCAATCTTAATATTAAAGAAAGCTGAAGCCCAAATTAAAGCCAATATAGTTAATAAAACATAATCAATTAATTTTGGTTGTCTCATTCAGCTATTTCTTTCATTTGACCATTAGTTAATTTTATTAATTGATTAAATTCTATTTTAAATACACAATTTGGATGTCCCGCAGCAGCAAACACATTTGTAAATCTCTCTAAATTTGTATCAACATAGATATTTAATTTACTTAAGTGACCTACAGGTGAAACACCTCCTATCGTATAACCAGTAATTTTTTTAACATCATCAGGATTTGCCATTGAAACATCTTTTTCATCTAGAATTTTTTTAAGTTTATTTAAAGAGCATCTTTTATCTCCTGATACTAAACAAAGTACAAAATTGTCTCCTACACTAAAAAGTAAACTTTTTACAATCGCCCCAACACTACAACCTAAGGCTGTAGCTGCATCTTGGGCAGTTCTCGCTGTTTGCTCTAAACAGATAATATTAAGACTTGAGTCAAATTCCTTTATTGATTTTTCAGCTCTTTTTACAGGTTCTTTTTCTAGTATTGGATTCATAGATTTTTAAAATTCTTGTGGAATAATATTGAATAAATACACCACTTATGTGAAAATTGCATAGGTGTTATTTATTAAATAAGCAATATTTTTCGACATTATTTTGTTAATTACCACTCATAAAATTATATAGGAGACAAAATGAGCGCAGCAAATGTTTTAAAATTTATTAAAGAAAAAGAAGCAGAATTCGTAGATCTAAGATTTACTGACCCAAGAGGAAAACTTCAGCACTTAACAATGGATGTAACAGTCGTTGATGAAGAAATGTTAAACGATGGAGTGTTTTTTGACGGATCATCTATTGCTGGTTGGAAAGCTATTAACGAGTCTGACATGATTTTAAAACCTGATACTGCAAGAATGTTCATGGATCCATTTACCTCTCATAATACTGTTGTTTTGTTTTGTGATATTTTAGATGCTGTAAAAAAATCTCCTTATGAGAGAGATCCTAGAGGTGTTGCAAAAAAAGCTGAAGAATATTTAAAATCATCAGGAATTGGTGACAAAGCTTTTTTTGGTCCAGAACCTGAGTTCTTTGTATTTGACGATGTAAGAATTAAAAATGACATGAATGAATGTGGATTTAAAATAGATAGTAAAGAAGGTCCATACAATTCTGGCACACAATATGAAAATGGAAACATGGGACACAGACCTCCAGTTAAAGGTGGTTATTTTCCAGTGCCACCAGTTGATAGTGAACAAGATATGCGTGGTGAATATTTAAAAAATCTAAAAGAAGTTGGAATTAAGGTTGAAAAACACCATCACGAAGTTGCTCCAAGTCAACATGAACTTGGAATGTATTTTGGAACTTTAGTTGATCAAGCTGACAACGTTCAATTATATAAATATGTAGTTCAAATGGTTACGCATTCTTTTGGAAAGACTGCTACGTTTATGCCAAAACCTGTTGCAGGTGATAATGGTTCAGGTATGCACATTCACCAATCTATTTGGAAAGGTGATACACCAGTTTTTTCTGGTGATGCTTACGCAGGTTTATCTGAAACTGCATTACACTATATTGGTGGAATTTTAAAACATGCAAAAGCAATAAATGCTTTTGCAAACTCAACTACTAACAGTTACAAAAGATTAATTCCAGGTTTTGAAGCTCCGGTACTTCTTGCTTACTCTGCAAGAAATAGATCAGCATCTTGCCGTATACCAATTACATTGAGTAAAAAAGGTGCAAGATGTGAAATAAGATTTCCAGACGCTTCTGGAAACCCATATTTAACTTTTGCTGCAATGCTTATGGCAGGACTTGATGGAATCAAAAACAAAATTCATCCAGGTGAGTCTTTTGACAAAGATTTGTATGAATTACCACCAGAAGAAGTTAAAGCTATCCCAACTGTTTGTGGCTCTTTAAGAGAAGCTATGGAAAGTTTGGATAAAGATAGAGAATTTTTAACTCAAGGTGGTGTATTTACTGATGATCAAATTGATGCTTACATTGCACTTAAGTTTGAAGAAATTCATAAATTTGAACATGCACCTCATCCTGTTGAGTTTGAGATGTATTACAGTAGCTAGTAATTAATTACTGTCTAGTTGTAGCAATTGTATCTTTGTTAACACCTTTTTTAACAACGTAGTCCTGTGTGCCGTTAGCACCAGTTTCTACTTCTTTACGAAGGTCTTTAAAAAAAGTCTTTTGTTTTAAAGAATTCTTTAGGTTTTTAACTAGATTTTTAAATTCAAAAGTATTCATAAGAGATTCTTACACTAGTTATGCAATAAACGCAATACTGATATGCAAATAATAGGATAATGAGAATTATTCTATTTTAAAAGACTCTCCACAACCACAACGTTCAGTTTCATTTGGGTTATTAAAGACAAATGAGGAAGATAATTCCTCTTTTTTATAGTCCATTTCAGTACCAAGGAGATACATAATAGCTGCAGAATCAACAAACACCTTAACACCTTTTTCCTCAATAACCTCGTCATTAGGATTAATTTCTTTTGTATATTCCATAACGTAAGACATACCTGCACATCCACCTGTTTTTACAGAGACCCTTACTCCTAAAGAGTCTTTTTCAGCACTAGACATAATTTCTTTAATTCTTGATGCTGCGTTATCACTTAATTTAATTATTGGGTTCATTATAAATTCAATTCCAATTTCGCTGCTTCTGACATCATATCTTTATTCCAAGGAGGATCCCAAACTAATTCAAGATCAACATCTTCTATTCCTTCGACTTGCATGGCGCCCTCTTTTACTTCTTTTGGTAAACTTTCTGCAACTGGGCAGTTAGGAGTAGTTAAAGTCATCTTAATTTTTGCATGACTTTCATTTTCAACCTGAACATCATATATCAAACCAAGTTCGTAAATATTAACAGGTAGCTCAGGATCGTAAATTTTTCTAATTTCTTCAATAATTTGATCTTTTTTTGTCATTTCTTAATTCTCTGTTTTAACTTCATCTTTATTACCTTCAAAAGCAGAAACTAAAGTATGCCATGATAGTGTAGCACATTTAACTCTCATTGGATATTGTTTCACACCAGATAAACACATTAACTTTGTTTTTTCATCTTCTTGTAACTTTTCTGATTTAAGTTCTGGGTTTTCTTTAATCATACCTAAAAAATCCTCAACTATCTCTTTGGCCTCATGTTCATTTTTACCTTTGATTAAATCTGTCATAATAGATGCAGATGCCATAGAAATTGCACAGCCACTACCTTCAAAAGATATATCCTCAACTATTTTTTGACCATTCAATTTTAGATAAACATGAACATTGTCTCCACATAAAGGGTTATGTCCTTTGGCATCTTTATTAAAACTATCTGTCTTACCAAGATTTCTTGGGTTCTTACCATGTTCTAATATTATTTCTTGATACAATTCTTTTAAGTTCATTTTAAATTAAATATCTTCTTACAATTATTTATAGCGTTATTAAGTTTATCAAGATCATCTTTAGTATTGTAAATTCCAACTGATGCTCTTGAGCTTGCTGGTATATTCAATTTATCATGAAGTATTTGACAACAATGATGACCAGCTCTTATTGCAACACCATCCTCATCTAATATTGTTGCAACATCATGAGGATGAATACCTTCTATAGTAAAAGATAAAACACCGCCTTTATTTTTTGGATTACCTATTAATTTAACTGAATTATTTTTTTTTAATAACTCCTGACCATATTCAACAAGTTCTGCTTCATGCTTCATAACATTATCAATTCCAACACTCTCTAAAAATTTAATTGATTGATCAAACGCTATTACTTGAGCAGTAGCCATTGTTCCAGCCTCGTATTTATTAGGTAAATCACCATAGGAAATTCTATCTTTTTTAACTTCATTAATCATACCCCCACCACCTTGATATGGTGGTAATTCCTCTAACCACTTTTTTTTTCCATAAAGTACACCTAAACCGGTTGGACCATACATTTTGTGACAAGAAATTGCATAAAAATCACAGTCCAAGTCTTGCATATCTAATTTCAAATGTGGAGCACCCTGACAACCATCAACTACAACAATAATGCCTTTGGAGTGTGCTAATTGTGTAATCTCTTTGATAGGAAGAATAGCTCCCGTTACATTTGATAGGTGTGTGATTGAAATTACTTTAGTTTTAGAGGTTATTTGTTTTTCAATTTCTTCTATTGTAATTTCACCTTCCTCATTAATTTCAGCAAAATTAATTTTGATATTCTTTGATTTTCTTAAAAAATGCCAAGGAACGTAATTAGAATGATGTTCTAATTCAGTAATCAGAATTTCATCACCTTCTTGTAAATAATTTTGACCTAAAGTATTTGCAACTAAGTTAAGAGCCTCTGTTGCACCTTTGGTAAATACAATTTCATTTTTATCTTTTGCGTTAATATATCTTTGAACTGATGTTCTGGTATTTTCATACAAATTAGTAGCTGCCACTGCAAGATAATGTACACTTCTTCCAACATTTGAAAATTGCTTTGTATAAAATTCATTAATTCTATCTATTACAATCTTTGGTTTTTGTGAGGAATTTGCACTATCTAAATAAACTAAGTCATTATTTTGAATTTTTTCATCAAAAATTGGAAATTCTTTTTTTACTTGATCAATATTCATTCATTTATACCCATTAGTTTTTTTACTAACAATTTAACTTCGTCGTTTGTAATTTTTTCAATAACCTCATTTAAAAAACCATTTGTTAACAATTTTTTTGATTGTTCATAACTTAATCCTCTAGACATTAAATAAAAGATAGAGTCTTCATCAACATTTCCTGATGTTGAGCCATGAGAACATTTAACATCATCGGCATAAATCTCTAATTCAGGTTTTGCATTAAACTCAACTTTATCATTAAGCAATAAGGCTCTACTTAATTGATATCCATCTGTTTTTTGCGCTTTAGAATTTACGTAAATCTTACCTTGATAAACACCTTTAGAATTATCATTTAATGTGCTTTTGATTAATTGATAACTTTTGCAATTTTCTTCATTATGATTAATCTTAGTTTTGATTTCATGATGTTTTTTTTCATTTAAATCAATTATTCCATTTAATACCACTGAACCATATTCTCTATTTAAAGAACAGTTAATATCATGTTTTAAAAATTTTGAACCTTTGGACAAAATAAAATATTCTAAATGACTATTCTTTTCTAAGTTAATATCTTTAAAAGAATATTTAAAATTTGAATTTTCATTAATATCCAAATTATAGTTTTTAAGGATAGAATTTTTACCAATATTGATTTTTTGTCTAAAATTTAAAAAATTATTGTTCAGATTTTCATTTGATATATTAATAACATTTAATGAAGCATCATCTTCTAAGTCAATATCCAGTCTAGCATTTAAACCAATGTTGTTTAAATCATTTGATAAAAAATTGAATAAAATCAGCGGTTTTTTTAATTGATAACCACTTTTTACTAAAATTTTAGTGTAATCAGACACAAAAGCAGTGTTCAAATTTAACAATGAATTTTCGCTTAATTCTTTTTCTAAATTTGAATTTTGCTCTACAACTACTTTTTCTTCATTCTCATAGCTAAAATCTATCTTTGAAATAATTCCATCAATAAAAACAATTTTATTATGTTCTAAGTCAACTGTTAAATTTTCATCAATATTAGATTGTTTTTCTTTTTTTGAAAAATCAATATTGTCAAAGTTAGTTGCTATAATTTGTTTAAGATCTGAAAATTTCCAATCCTCAATTCTTTTATTTGGAAATCCATTTTTGATAAAATTATCAAAATTATCTTCTTTAATCTCTTTTTGAGAACTTGAGAAATTTTTTTCATTAAGATAATTCTCAAAATTTAGTTTAATATTATTTTCCATCAATTAAAATCCTCATACCCAACTTTTTCCAACTCTTTTGCTAATTCATAATCGCCTGATTTAATAATTTGTCCATTTTTTAAAACATGAACAAAGTCAGGCTTGATATAATCTAGCAATCTTTGATAGTGAGTAATAATTAAAAAAGAGTTTTCTTTATTTCGTAATGAATTTACTCCTTCAGATACAATTCTTAAGGCATCAATATCCAGTCCAGAATCTGTTTCATCTAATATTGATAATTTTGGATTTAAAATAGACATTTGTAAAATTTCATTTTTTTTCTTTTCACCGCCCGAAAATCCAACGTTAAGTTGTCTGCTTAATATTTTTTCATCGAATTTTAATTCTAAAGATTTTTGTTTAATTAATTTTAAAAATTCGATCGCATCTAATTCTTTCTCACCTCTAGCTTTTTTAATTGCATTAATTGAGGTCTTTAAAAAAGTATTTGTATTAACTCCAGGAATTTCTAAAGGATATTGAAATGCCAAAAATATTCCTTTATGAGCTCTTTCCTCAGTTTCTAATTCAAGCAAATTTTGCCCTTCGAAAGTAACTGATCCGTTAACTTCATAACCTTTTTTTCCTGATAAAATATTGGAAAGTGTGCTTTTACCTGATCCATTAGGTCCCATAATCGCATGAACTTCTCCAGGATTGATATTTAAGTTTAGACCTTTTAAAATTTCTTTATCATCAATTTTTGCTTTTAAACTTTCTATACTTAACATTTAACCAACACTCCCTTCTAAACTAATTCCAACTAATTTTTGTGCCTCTACAGCAAATTCCATGGGAAGCTGTTGTAAAACTTCTTTACAAAATCCATTTACAATCAAACTGACTGCCTCTTCTTGATTTAATCCCCTTTGATTACAATAATATAATTGTTCATCACTTATTTTTGATGTTGTTGCCTCGTGTTCAATATTTGATTTTAGATTTTTGTTTTTTATGTACGGAATAGTGTGAGCACCACATTTATTGCCCATTAATAAAGAGTCACATTGTGTAAAATTACGTGAATTGTCTGCCTTAGAAGCTATATCTACTAATCCTCTATACATCATATCAGAATTTCCTGCTGAAATTCCCTTTGATATTATCTTGCTTTTTGTATTCTTACCTAGGTGTATCATCTTAGTGCCTGTATCTGCTTTTTGATGATTGTTAGTAATAGCAATAGAATAAAATTCTCCAACCGAGTTGTCGCCTTTTAATATACAACTTGGATATTTCCATGTAATTGCTGAACCAGTTTCTACCTGCGTCCAAGAAATTTTAGAGTTTTTACCTTTGCATAAACCTCTTTTTGTTACAAAATTATAAATTCCTCCTACACCATCTTTATCTCCTGGATACCAATTTTGAACTGTTGAATATTTAATTTCAGCATCATCAAGTGCAATTAATTCAACATTTGCTGCATGCAATTGGTTTTCATCCCTCATAGGTGCAGTACATCCTTCTAAATAGCTGACGTAACTTCCTTTGTCAGCAATAATTAATGTTCTCTCAAATTGTCCTGTTTCTGAAGCATTAATTCTAAAATATGTCGATAGTTCCATTGGGCATTTTACACCCTCTGGAATATATACAAATGAACCATCTGTAAAAACTGCAGAATTTAGAGTTGCAAAAAAATGATCTGTCGTTGGAATAACAGAGCCTAAATATTTTTTAACTAAATCAGGATGTTTTTGGATTGCTTCGGACATTGAGCAAAAAATTATTCCTTGCTTTGTTAACTCTTCTTTAAATGTGGTTGCTACAGAGACAGAGTCAAATACAGCATCTACAGCTATACCATTTAATCTTGCTTGTTCTTGAAGAGGGATCCCAAGTTTATTATAAGTTTCTAAAAGTTTTGGATCAAGTTCATCTAAACTTTTAGGTTTATTATCCATACTTTTTGGAGCTGAATAATAATACAAATCTTGATAATCAATTTTAGGATACTTTGGTTTTTGCCAATCCGGTTCTTTTAACTGCTTAAATCTTTCAAAAGCTTTGAGTCTAAAATCAAGCATCCACTGTGGCTCTTTTTTGATATTTGAAATAAACTTAATTACATCTTCATTTAAACCCTTTGGTGCTCTGATATTTTCAATATCTGTTGAAAAACCATATTTGTAATCTTTTAAATTATCAATTTCTTTTTGTCTATTATCCATATTTTAAATTCTTTGATCGTTATTATTTTTTAATAAATCTTCTAAACTTTTCTTTTCAAAAAAACTGTTAATATGTGTTTCAAGTTCGTCCCAAAGATTATGAGTTGAGCATTTTGTAGCCTTACCATTACAGCCTTTTTTTGACTCTTTTTTACACTGAACAGTTTTAACTTTTTCATCAACAGCATGAAAAATATTTGTCAGTTTTATTTCGTTAGGTTTTTTAGATAGAACATATCCACCTTGTGTTCCTCTGATACTTTGAACAATTTGATTTTTTTTTAATTTAGAAAAAATCTGCTCAAGATAATCAAGTGAAATACCTTGACGTAAAGAAATGTCTCTTAGCGATACAGGATTAATACTGTCAAACCTTGCAAGATCTACTAATGCCATTACGGCATATCTTCCTTTTGATGTAAGTTTCATTTTACCCTTTTAAATTCAGCGTTTTTATACATACCTGACTAAAATGGTCAAGTATAGATTGTTATAAAAAAACTAACATATTGTCGCTCACTTGTGATAAACGTAGTTTTTTTTTGAGAATAATAATCAATATCGTTTATGGACAATAAAATTTTAGAAATATTTATTCCAGGACCAGCTGGAAGACTTGAAGCAAAATATTATAAAAGTAAAAAAAATACATCACCAATTGCACTAGTATTACAACCTCATCCTCAATATGGAGGAACTATGAATAATAAGGTTGTAGTGGATACTTTTCATACTTTTATGGATAATGATTTTTCAGTGTGTCGAGTGAATTTTAGAGGTGTTGGTAAGAGTGATGGAGAGTTTGATAATGGACAAGGAGAACTAGCAGATGCAGCAGCGGCTTTAGATTGGCTTGAAAGAGAAAACTTTGATAACTCACAATGCTGGGTATCAGGATTTTCTTTTGGGTCATTAATAGCTATGCAATTATTAATGAGAAGACCTGAGATTAATAGATTTATTGCAATTTCTCCTCAACCAAATGTTTATGATTTTTCTTTTTTATCTCCATGTCCGACATCTGGATTAATGATTTATGGAAAAAAAGATGAATTAGTTCCCTTAGAATATATCACAGAACTAGATAAAAGATTAAGTGCTCAAAAGGGTATTAAGGTTGAGTTTCAATCTGTACCTGAAGCTAATCATTTTTTTTCAAAAATAGAAGACTCTTTGATCAAAAGTCTTGATAAGTACATAAAAAAAGAAACTGCTCTTTACTAAAAATTTTCAATCAACTTGCCACCTACTGTTGGGACCTCACAACCACTAGTCTTTGGAAAAGATATTGGTAAATTTAAAAATGATCTAATCGCTAGATAACCAAATGCTTGGGACTCAATATAATCTCCATTTAAATTATAATCGTCGATTGAACTTAAACTTATATTTTTTTTATGTGATAAATAATCTTCAATACTTTGTATAAGAAAATCATTTTTTCTACCCCCACCACAAACCAAATATTTTATTGGTTTATTATTATTGCCATTTGCATACTCAATTCCTTTGGCTATGAGGTGGGCTGTAAAATTAGTAATTGTTGCACAACCATCTTCTAAGGATAGCCCTCTTGCAAATGAAACATCAAAATCTTTTATATCTAAAGATTTCTCGAAAGAGTCGATTTTAAAATTATCAATTACTTTATTTAAAATTAATTGATCAATTTTACCAGATTTTGCTATGGAACCATTCGCATCAAAATTATTTTTTGAATTTTTCCTTACCCATTCATCAATCATGCAATTACCTGGGCCTGAGTCAAAAGCTTCTATATTCTCCTCTAAATTTTCATCATTTTTAATTATTTTGGTAATATTAGAAATCCCTCCAATATTAAGAAAACAGATAGGAAAATTTATATTATATTTTTTAGTAATATTTTTGGATAACAAATTGTGAAAAATAGGTGTTAATGGAGCACCTTGTCCTTTATTTGCCATATCTTCTTGTCTAAAATCATAAACAACTCTTTTTTTGATCAATTGAGACATCAATTTTCCATCCCCCAATTGTTTGGTAATATTTATTTTAGGATTATGAAAAATTGTTTGTCCATGAAAACCAACAAAATCTATGTCATCTTTATAATCCGATAATATTTTGCTCACAATTTTGCTATGAAACACTGTAATTTCTCTCTCAAGCTCGTTTAATCTTAAAGTGTACAGCTTTAAATCATCAACACTTAAAATTAAATTTCTTAATTTAACAAGCTGTTGCTGTAAAATTTTATCATATTCAAAATATTCATCTAAAATATCAGTAAATTGATTAAATCCATCCGACCTAATCAATGACACATCAACCCCATCCATTGAAGTTCCACTCATTAATCCAATAGCTGTGTATAATTTTTTTTTCATTGATATTCTTTTTAATAAAAATTTGTATATTGTGTAACTATAAGCTTATGAATAAATTTTTAAAAGAATTTAAAGATAGAGGTTTCTTCTATCAGTGCACAAACGAAGATGAATTGTCTAGTTTAATGGACAAGGAAAGAGTTAAAGCTTACATCGGATTTGATTGTACTGCTGAAAGCTTGCACGTTGGTAGCTTATTACAAATCATGTGTCTTAGATTATTACAAAAAAATGGCCATCGACCAATTGTATTACTGGGTGGAGGTACAACAAGAATTGGTGATCCATCAGGAAAAGATAAAACAAGAAAAATTTTAAGTGAAGAGGAAATTGAAAAAAATATTAAGAATATAAAAAATATATTAAAAAAATTTTTAGATAACGATGATCCAAAAACAAAACCTATATTTGTAAATAATTATACATGGCTTAAAAATTTAAATTATATTTCTTTTCTTAGAGATATAGGTAAACATTTTACAATTAATAGAATGTTAACTTTTGATAGTGTAAAACTAAGATTAGATAGAGAGCAATCTTTAAGCTACATGGAATTTAATTATATGATTTTGCAGGCTTATGATTTTTTAGAACTAAATAAAAAAGAAAATTGTGTTTTGCAAATAGGAGGTTCAGATCAATGGGGAAATATTGTTAATGGTGTTGAGCTTATTAAAAGATATTCAAATAAACAAAGTTATGGTCTTACTACACCTTTAATTACACTTGCCTCAGGTGCTAAAATGGGAAAATCTGAAAATGGAGCAATCTGGTTGGATGAAAAATTTTTATCAGCTTATGACTATTGGCAGTTTTGGAGAAACACAGATGATAGAGATGTTTTAAAATTTTTGAAAAATTTTACAGATTTAGAAATAGACGAAATTAAAAAAATTGAAAATAATGATATCAATGATCTCAAGATACTTTTAGCTAATAAAACGACATCTATGCTTCATGGTGAAAATGCTGCTAAAAATTCAGAGCAAGCTGCCAAAGAGGCTTTTTCAGGTAACACTCTAGGATCTAACTTGCCCTCTATAAAGATTAGTTCAAAAACTGTTGATAATAAATTTGATATAATTGATTTAATTATTCTTTCCAAATTAGAAAAATCTAAAAGTGAAATAAGAAGATTGGTTAAAGGTAATGGTGTAAAAATTAACGATGAAATTATAACTGATGAAAAGTTAATAATTACAAATGATTTTTTTAATGAAAATTATCTTAAACTTTCTATTGGAAAAAAAAGACATTTAAAAATTGAATTAGATTAGTTTTTTTTTATCTTTTCTATCGTCCTAGTTATAAATCTTGGAGTTAATGTTTTTATTGGATTTACAGTTGTTTCTAGTTTTTTTGGAGGTCCCTTCACCTTAAAACTTACTCCGAAAACTCCCTCTCCTACTTTTTTTCCAACAAGCAAATCTCCAATTAAAGGAATTGAAGCAATAGATCTATTAATTGTGGTTGCAGGAACTAATGTGCCTCTTAAGCTAATTAAATTATCTTCTTCGATATAACCTTCAATTAAAATAGATATTGCTGGTCCAATTGCATATAATTCATCAATCGTCATAAGTTTGCCCTTATTGGTAAAATTCATTTCAAAATCTGTAAATCTAATACCCTCTCCTGTTAACAAATCTGCTATTCCCTGAAGAGATGCAAGAGATAGTATCTTTGCTAAAGCAGGAATTTCTTTGACTTTAAAATTGTCAATAATCAATTTTGATTTCGAAATACCATTATTTTTGGAAGAATAAAAATCTAAATAGCCTTCATCACTATCTTCAAAACCTTTTATGAACTTATATCTTTTTACAAGTGGTTTAGCTTTTGATGAAAATAATGTAGTAATTTTTTCATCATCTTTAGTATTTATTGAAAAAGTTAT
>CACEFI010000008.1 GCA_902558795.1 uncultured Pelagibacteraceae bacterium
CTTCTAGAAATATATAGACCGCTCAATACTATAATGAAAAGACCCAGATAAGTCCAATTATCAGGAAGCTCGTGGAAGAAATAATAACTAATAATGATATTAGTGATAATCTCTGTATAGCCTAAAGGAGCTAATTTAGAGGCATCAGCATATTTAAGTGATAAAATGATAAAAAGATGCGCTACAGAGGCTACAAGGCCGATTAAAGCCATTAAAATCCATTGATTTGATGTGGGATTAACCCAAACAGAAGGCATAAATAAGCTAATTATGATGGTTCCTATCAAACCTGACAATAAAAGTGTTAAAAGTGGATTATCTGAAGTGCTGAGCTTCCTAGTTATTATTAGATAAAATCCATAACAAACTCCGTTACCTAATGCAGCCATTGTAGCTAAATTTAGCTCAATAAAGCCAGGCCTTATTACTATCAATGTTCCAATAAATCCTAAGGAAACAGCAGTCCACCTCTTCACCCCTACTTTTTCATTTAGGAAGAAAGGAGATAAAGCTGTTACGCATATGGGGGCAACAAAAGCTAAAGTTAAAGCTTTAGGAAGAGAAATCTCTGATATTGCATAAAAAAATAAATACGTAGAAAAAACAAATATCAATCCCCTTATTAATTGAAGTGCAGGTTTTTTTGTCCATACCAATGTATGTCTGTAGAAAATTAACATTAAAGATAAAGTAAAAACAACAGTAAAAAAATATCTTGCCCATGTAATTTGAAGAACATCCATTGATGAACTTAAATATTTTGCAAAAGCATCCATAACTGGAACAATCATCCATGCAGAAGCATTTAAAATTATAGCCTTCATAATTAAAGGATACCTTTTAATAGAAGTATTTTAAAGCAAAGAATAAGGTAATTGGAATTGTAACTAATGACATAACAGTAGATACAACAATTGTACTGGAAATATTATCAACAATTTCTTTTGGCGAATACATTGAAGCAACCAAATAACATAATATAGCACTAGGCATTGAAGATTGAATTAAAATTACACCAGCTGAAACACCAGAAAGATCAAATAATTTTATAACAGCTAATCCAATTATAGGACCAATTATAACTCGTCCCGTTGAAGTTATAACGGCATCTTTAAAAGAAAAGACTTTCATTTGAGTAAGTGCAACCCCTAAAGACATTAAAATCATAACGATCATTCCGTAAGCTAGTAGCATTACAGTATTCATTACAAATTGTGGAAAAGGTTGCTCAAAGTATAAAAATAAAACTGTAACGATAATTGCATAAAAAGCAGGACTTTTAAAAATTGTTTGAAAATCAAATGCTCTCTTAGCTAAAAAAATATTTAGAGTGAAATGAAGAAGAACTACTAATGAAGAAATAGCTGCTGCTATACCCATTCCTAACTCTCCATATGCAAACAAACAAATTGGAATACCCATATTTCCCGTATTGGGTAAAATAAATGTAGGTAATTCTCTTATATAATCTTTTTTCATTAAAATTAAAAAAATTAATCCAACTATTCCAAATACACTCAGGAGAATTAAAGAATAAAAAAAGAATTCTTTGAAAACATCAAAAGTTACACCTCCAGCAGAAATTGCAAATATCACTAGAGCAGGAGTTCCAAAATTACCTGCATATATAGTAATAAAAGAAGTGTCAAAATTTGGATTTTTTTTTCCTAATAAAAAACCAATTCCAACTATAAAAAATACTGGAAATAAAACTTCAAAAAGTTTTATGTAAATATCCATTAATTATACAATCTTATTAGAACAGGTGTCTTAAGAATATTCTTATTTTTCTTAAATATAGATAAACAATTATTGCAATTAAGTTCAGAAGTTTTATGAGTTATAATTACAATTGTAGCTTTATTATCTTTTTTATTAGGTGTTTGAATTAGTCTTTTTACAGATATCTTATATTTAGCTAATCGATTAGTAATTTGAGATAAAACACCTGGTTTATCTTTAACTTCAAATCTTAAATATAAAGAATTTACATAATTATTTACATTATAAGGTTTTAAAGATTTAAGATTATTAACAGATACTCCAAGGGGTTTTTTAATATTGCCTCTTAAAATAGATAATAAATCAGACAATAATGCAGAAGATGTAGGTCCTGGACCAGCCCCCTCTCCCTGTAAAATACTTTCGCCAACAGGTTTACCTTCAAGGATAACTGCATTCATTACTCCATTTACATTACCGATATAAGATTTTTTACTAACAAGACATGGGTGTACTGTTTCAAATAAATTACCATTCTTTAATTCAGATATTCCTAAAAGTTTAATTCTTAAATCTAGTTGGTTTGCAATTTTAATATCTTTAAGATCAATCTTTTCAATTCCTTCCATCAAACATTTATATTTAGAAATTTTGCTATTAAATGCTAATGAAGATAAAATTCTAACTTTTGCAAATGCATCAAAACCATTTAAATCTAGTTTGGGATTTCCAGGTTCTGCGTAACCAAGTTGTTGTGCTTTTTTTAAAACATCAGAAAAATTTAGATTAGAATTTTCCATTTCTGAAAGAATATAGTTAGATGTGCCATTTAAAATTCCATACACTTTTGAAATTTTATTAGTAGCAAGACCCTCTTTTATTGATCTTAAAATTGGAATTCCTCCAGCAACAGAAGCTTCAAATTCTAAATTTACGTTATTTTGTTCTGCAATTTTTGCCAATTCGTTACCATGCTTTGAGATTAGCGCTTTGTTTGGAGTTATTACATGAATTTTTTTTTTCAAAGCAGTCTCAACTACTTTTTTTGAAATCCCATCTGATAAACCTATAGCTTCAAACAAAATATCAACGTTTGTTTTACTAAAAATATCTAACGGATTTTTAAAAAATATTTTTTTATTAATTTTAAATTGTCTTTTTTTATTTATATTTCTAGCTGAAATGGCCACAACATTAATCTTCTTGCCTGTTTTAAGTTCGATATCTTTTTTTTTGGTATTTAATTCATTAAGCAAATAAGAGCCTACTTGTCCAAGACCTACTACAGCAATATTTATTGATTTCTTCATTGGTTTATATCCAGATATTTACTTTTTTTTGTATAGTCATCTATATAAATCTTATATTCGTCATAACTCATATTTGTTATGTCTTCTGACTTTTTTAATACTTCAGATAATTTTTTTTGATCTTCAATTTTTTTAACCACATCTTCAGTCCAATATTTAGAATCTTTGTTCAATGAACAATTATTTAACAGAAAAATAATAAAAATAATTAAAATAAATTTCATTATAAAGCAGTTTTAATTGGGAAATTAAATTTCAAATTTAAATTTTGTACTGCTTGACCTGCTCCACCTTTAATCAAATTATCTATTGCGGAAATTATTACAATCTTATTTTTGTACTTAGACTTACAAACAGAAATGAAACAATTATTTGAGTTGATGACATCATTAGTGCTCAACAGACTGTTTTTTTTTAAAATTTTTACAAAATCTTCATTCTTATAAAAATCTTTAAGTGTCTTAATTATTTTTAATTGAGTAATACCTTTTTCTAGATCAATATAAATAGTACTTAAAATACCACGAAACATAGGAGTTAAATGAGGAGTAAAATTAAAACTTAATTTCTTTTTAGTAAATTTTTTTAACATTTGATCAATCTCTGAATTATGTCGATGAAATCCAACACCATAAGCGCTCAAAGATTCATATAGGTTTTTATCTTTATACTTTTTATGGACACCTCTACCAGCTCCTGAATAGCCAGATTTAGAATCCATTATTATATTGTTAACTTTAACTAAGTTTTTTTTAAATAGAGGAATTAATGGTAAAAGTACTGAAGTTGGATAACAACCAGGACAAGATACAATCTGGTATTTACCTATGTCTTTACCGTTAACTTCTGGTAGACAATAAATACTTTTCTTAATTAAATTTATAGCTCTGTGTTTTTGCTTATACCATTTTAAATATTCTGATCCTTTTTCTAATCTAAAATCAGCAGCTAAATCAATTAAAGTAATATTTTTTGTTAAATGTTTTGAAATGTCTTGTGCTTCTCCATTAGGTAATGCTGTAAAAACTACATCAACATCTTTTAAAAGTTTTTTATTAAACTTAATAATTTTTGGTAATTTTTTTCCTGAAAGAGATTTATCATAACTAGATATATTTTTTCCTACAGAACTATTTCCACAAAGAAATCTTATGTTGATATATTTGTGTTTAACTAATAATTTAATTAATTGAACTCCAATATATCCAGTTGAACCAGCAACCAATGCATTAAGCTTAGGCATAATTTATTATAACAGTTTAAAATTAAAAAAGTATTATCTTTTAGAAAATTGAAAGCTTCTTCTAGCTTTTCTTCTACCAGGTTTTTTTCTCTCAACCGCTCTAGAGTCTCTGGTTGTAAGTTTTTCGGTCTTTAATGTAGATTTTAAATTTTCATCAAACATAACTAAAGCTTTAGAAATACCATGAACTAATGCTCCTGCTTGTCCAGTAGGTCCTCCTCCGCTTACGCTACATCTAACGTCATAATCTGTAGATTGGTTGATTATATCAAATGGTCTAGTAATTTGAAGATGATGAAATTCACTTGAAAAATATTCATTAAATAATTTTCCATTAACATAAATTTTACCAGACCCTTTTTTTAACCATACTTTTGCAATTGAAGTTTTTCTTCTCCCTGTTGCATATTTACTATCCTTAAAATCTAGTTTTAATTTAGGTGATTTAGATGCTGTTTGAGTATTTTCCATATTAATTTCTAGCCAAGTTTTTACTGTTTAATTTACCTAACTCAATTACTTGAGGATTTTGTGCTGTATGTGGATGATCACTACCAGAATAAATCTTTAATTTAGTTAATTGTTTTCTACCTAATACACCACCTGGCAACATTCTTTTAACAGCAAGTTTTAAAGTTTCACCTGGTTTTTTTTCATGTAATTTTTCTGGTGTTGTTTCTTTGATTCCACCAGGGTGTCCTGTGTGTTTATAATAAACTTTCTCTTGAAATTTTTTTCCAGTAAATTTTGCCTGTTCAATATTTTTCACTACTACAAAATCTCCATGATCCATATGAGGTGTGTAGGTTGTTTTATTTTTTCCTCTGATAATTTTGGATATTACAGTTGCAAGTCTTCCAACCACAGCATTAGTAGCGTCTATTTCATACCATGATGATGTTACTTGGTCTTTTTTTACGAATTTTGTCATTGTGCCAGGATTAATACTATTATTAATTGCAAAGTCAATTTGATATTTGACTTGAAATATAGGACTTATCTGATAAAAAGAGTTTGCCGATTTGATCCTATTGCGGGCATAAAACTGCTAAAAAGGAATTTTCTTTACATAATCGGTAGGCATTTGAACTGTATTGTGCGCCTAACACTAAGTTAAAGCACTAAAAAAGGAGAAAAATGAGTACAAAAAGAAATAATCCAGAAACAATAGCTATTCATGGTGGTGACTATAGAAGTGACCCTTCAACAAATGCGGTAGCTGTACCAATCTATAGAACTACGTCATATCAATTCGATAGCACTGAACATGCAGCAAATCTGTTTGCACTTAAAGAATTTGGTAACATTTATACAAGAATCATGAATCCAACCAATGATGTTCTTGAAAAAAGACTTGCTGCTCTAGATGGGGGTTTAGCATCTTTGACTGTTTCATCAGGACAAACTGCTTCTACTTTTGCAATCCTAAACGTAGCTCAAGCAGGAGATAATATTGTAAGTTCAACAGATCTTTATGGTGGGACAGTGTCTTTGTTTACACATACTTTAAGTAAACTTGGTATTGAAGTTAGATACGCTGACCCTTCAGACCCAAAGAACTTTGAAAAAGTTATTGATGAAAAAACAAGAGCTTTTTATGGTGAAACTTTACCAAATCCATATTTAAGAGTTTTTCCAATTAAAGAAGTGGCTGATATTGGTAAAAAACACAATATACCATTAATTGTTGATAACACAGCAGCACCAGTTATTTGTAAACCACTTGAACATGGAGCAGCAGTAGTTGTCTATTCACTTACAAAATACATAGCAGGGCATGGTACAGTTGTTGGAGGAGCACTAGTAGATGGCGGTAATTTTGACTGGACAGCAGATCCTAAAAGACAACCTTTATTTAATGAACCAGATGCAAGTTATGGTGGTGTAGTTTGGGGTAAAGCAGTGCCTGAATTAACGGGTGCAAATGTTTCTTTTGCTGTAAGAGCTAGGGTAACTTTGTTAAGAGATCTTGGTTCAGCTTTATCTCCTGATAATGCCTTTGGTGTAATACAAGGTTTAGAAACTGTTGCTTTAAGAATGAAACAACACTGTGAAAATGCTGCAAAAGTTGTTGATTATCTTAAAAAACATAAAGCTATATCTAAAGTAATCTATGCAACTGAACATAATGAAGAAATATCTAGTAGAGCCAAGAAGTATCTTAAAAATGGAAATGGTGCTTTAGTTGGTATTGAATTAGCTGGTGGAATAGATGCGGGTAAAAAATTTATCGAGTCTTTAAAAATGTTTTACCATGTAGCTAATATAGGTGATGCGAGAAGTTTAGCAATTCATCCTGCAACAACAACTCACAGCCAGTTGACAGAAGACGAACTTGCTGCAGCTGGAGTAACACCTGGTTATGTTAGACTGTGTATCGGTTTAGAACATATTGATGATATTATTGATGACTTGGATCAAGCTTTAGATAAATCATCAAAAGGCAACTTAAAAGCTGTTAGTTAATCTTGGTGTATTATGTCTACAAATAGAGATTAATTAATTTTTCTATATTTTGTAATATATAGAAAATATAGTGTTGAAAGAATAATTAAAATAGAATTTATCTGGTGTAAAGATGCATATAAAATTTTTACTCCAGATAAAATAGTAAATATCCCCAAGATAACTTGTAAAAATAAACTTACACCCATTATAATCACTGGCATTCTAAAAATTTTATTCTCATCTCTAATGACGATAAATAAAATATAAATATAAATACCTACTATTAAATAAGCTAAATTCCTGTGAATAAATTGAACTATAGAAGGATTGTCAAAAACGCTAAATTTTAAAAATTCATTAAATTGACTATCATCAGGAAAGTATGATGTACCCATCAAAGGCCAAGTATTGTAAACTTTTCCAGCATCCATTCCCGATACAAAAGCACCTATTATTAATTGTAAAAATAATAAAAAAAGAAAAATCTTTATTAAACTTTTATTAATTGAGATATATTGAGTTTGGATATTAGTTAATTTAAGAAATTTCCAAAATATTACAGATAAAATTATAAAGGCTGTTACCAAATGTAATGAAAGTCTGTAATGACTAACATCAATCCTATCAATTAAGCCGCTAGATACCATATACCAACCAATAAAACCTTGAAAACAAACCAATATAAAAATCAATCCATAGTTTTTTAAAATCCTCCAGCCATTTTTAATTGAAAAAAATAGAAGTGGTAACAATACAGATAAACCTATCAACCTACCTAATTGTCGGTGACCCCACTCCCACCAGAAAATTACCTTAAATTCATTAAGTGTCATATTATAATTTTGTTCACTGAATTCAGGAATAGTTTTATAAAGTTCAAAATAATCATTCCATTTATCATTTGTAAACGGTGGAATAAATCCAACAAATAATTCCCAAGTTGTTATAGATAATCCAGAGTCAGTTAGTCTTGTTAATCCACCAACTAAAATTATAAGAATTACTAGCCCAATTAATACAAGCAACCAGATTTTTAATTGATTATTTAAATGACTATTCTGACTGTACATATATAGATAAATATAATAATTATAAATTAATCCAATAAATTAAATGTCGCCAAAAAATAAAAAAAAATTAGAGAGAATACGTACAAAACTAGATAAATTAGATAATAAACTTCTAGCCTTGATTAAATATCGAACTTCACTTGTCAAAGAAGTTCTTAAATTAAAAGAATTTAAAAAAGAAATAGTAGATCAAAAAAGAATTAATTTTATTTTAAATAAAATTAAAAGAAAATCTAAAAAACTTAAAATAGATCCACGTATTACCAATCGTATATGGAAAAATATGATCTGGTCCTATATTGATTACGAAAGACGTAATTTTAAAAAGAAGTAATTACTTGGAGTGAGGTGGAAGTTTTTTTTCCACGAACGTTTCGTGTTTTCTTGTAGCAGGATTGTATTTTTTAGCAGAAAGTTTAACTTTTGCTTTTTCACCACCAGCTGGTTTTTTAACATAGTAAAAGAAAGGGCTATCAGGTTTTGATTCTGGAACAAGTCTAACTTTTACATGTGTTTTTTTTGCCATTTTATTTTAATCCTTTTAAATTTTTAACAATTTTAGAAATTTTGACTAATTTATTTCTTAAATTATCAGCTTTTATAGAATTATTTGCCATTTCGTCAAGTTCTAAAGATTGCTCTCCATTGAGTATCTTTTTAACACCATTAATAGTCATACCTTGTTCTTTAAGTAGAAATTTAACTTTTTTAAGAAGATTGATACAATTTTCATCATAATATCTTCTATTTGAATTTAATATTTTTGGCTTGATTTGCTTAAATTGAGTTTCCCAAAATCTAATTATATGAGTTGGAAGCTCACCCTTTTTATTAGATTTTAAATTTAATATTTTAGCAACTTCTCCAATTGTTTTATAAGCGCTATCAGACTTTTCCATTTTCTTTCAAATTTACAAACTCTTTAAAATCTTTTGAGGGTTTAAATAAAACAACGTCTCTACTCGAAATCATTTTAATTTCTTTTGTTTTTGGATTTCTTCCTATTCTTGATTTCTTCTCTCTAATAGAAAAAGTTCCAAATTTAGATAACTTTAATTTTTTTTCTTGTTTGATATTTTTAACAATTGTCGATAAGAAATCTTCTATAAGGTTTTCAGAAATTTGTTTTGAAAAACCAAGTTGCATATAAACTATATTAACTAAGTCTTTTTTAGTTAAGTTTATTCTCATTTGTTAAATATTTTGTTTAATCTTTTCTATCAAATTACCTTTTACAATTCTATGACAAACATCCAAAGAATTTGAAAATCCAATATAATCAGTTCCGCCATGACTTTTTACAACTGGAGAGTCAAGTCCAATAAATATTGCACCATTATAAAGTCTTGGATCTAGACGTTTTTTAAATTTATTTAAATTTGATATATTTAACAATGATGAAATTTTTCCTATAAAAGTTCCTGTCATAGCTTTTTTAAGTTCCCCTGTAATAAAATTAGCCGTTCCTTCAGCAGTTTTAAGAGCTACATTTCCTGTGAAGCCATCAGAAACTATTACATTTACATTTCCATCCATTAAATGGTTTCCTTCAATATAGCCAGAAAAGTTATAATTTTCAGATTTTTTATCATTTAAAGTTTGATATGTTTCTTTTATAGTTTCATTTCCTTTCATTTCTTCCGATCCTATATTTAATAAACCAACATTTGGTTTTTCATTTGGATATAAAGAAGTGTAAAGAGATGCTCCCATTATAGAAAAATCTAATAAATTTTTAGAGCTACATTCTATATTTGCACCTAAATCTAAAACAACACTCATGCCTTTTTTATTTGGCCATAGAGCAGATAAAGCTGGTTTATCAATATTCTCAAGCATCTTGAGATTTAGTTTTGAAATAACTAATAGTGCACCTGTGTTACCAGCTGAAACGACAATATCAGCTTCCTTTTTTTTTACACTTTCAATGGCAAGCCACATACTAGTATTTTTACCTCTTTTGGCACCTTCAAGAGGACTATCTGTACTTTTAACTAAATCTGTTGTGTGAATAATTTCAAAAAATTCTTTATTGATTTTGTCTCCAATATGGTTTTGAATTTTAGTTTGGTCACCAAAAATTTTATAAAACACACTCTTATTTAATTTGTGGTTATGTATTACACCATCAATAATTTTGTTTGGTGAGTTATCACCACCCATTGCATCTACTGCAATTTTTATCAAATCCGTCATTTTAGATTTTTATACTATTCTTTTGGGTCTAAAACTTGTCTACCCTTGTACATTCCAGTTTTTAAATCTAAGTGATGAGATAAACGATACTCTCCAGATTTTTTATCCTCAACTATATTTTTTGTTGAGTATTTCATCGTTTGAGCTCTTCTCATTCCAGTTCTGGACGGGGTTTGTTTACGTTTTGGTACAGCCATAATTATGGGTTACTTACACTTTTTAGGTAAGAATTCAAAGTTTTTTTTGACAAATCTTCATTAAATAATTCAAAATAATCAAGTAAATGATCAATTTCTTTAAAATCAGTTAAAAAAAATGAAAACTTTTCAATTTTTTGTGATCTTGATAGAACGTCCCAGAAGTGAATTTCAGAAACCATAGAGTGAAATAGATTTATATATTCTTTCATTTTTTTATTGATAGACTGATCACCATAACCAATCTCCCTAATACTTAGTTCAAGTTGTCTGAAGTTAAAATCGTAAATTTTTTGTAAAATAATCTTATTTTCTTCATTTTTAAAATTTTTTAAAAAAAAGGCAAAATGTAATAAAAACAAGCTCAATCTGTCTGAAAAATTATCATCTCGGTTTAAAAATTTATATAATTCTTTATTTCTAGTGAAATTAATTAAATTGTTATAAACATAAAGATATTTTTCATTCATGATTAAAATATTATATATAATTTTTATCTCATTAATACTCTCAAATTGTGCATTTAAAAAAGTTGTTAAACATCATGGTGTACCATTTTTAGAAAAAAAACAATCAATGTTAATCGTTAATAAAACTAATAAAAATGATATAATGAGAATTTTAGGAAATCCTTCTACTAAAAGTAAATTTGATAATGATGTATGGATCTATATTGAAAGAAAGCAAACTCAGTCGAAATTATCAAATTTAGGTAAAATGAAAATTTATAAGAATGATGTTCTGGTATTAGAAATAGACAATTATGGAATACTTAAAAAAAAAGAATTCTATAATAAAGATGATATGAAAAATATAAAAATGGTGAAATCTACAACAGAAACTGGCTTTAAAAGAAATTCTTTTATTTATGATTTTATGTCAAGTATGAGACAAAAAATTAACGACCCTCTTAATAAGAGGGCCGAAAAACAAAAAGAAATTAGCCAGCGATAACAGCCAACAACAATAAAGCTACAATATTAGTAATTTTAATCATTGGGTTAACTGCAGGTCCTGCTGTATCTTTATAAGGATCTCCGACAGTATCACCTGTTACTGCAGCTTTATGAGCTTCAGAACCTTTTCCACCATGATTTCCATCTTCAATATACTTTTTAGCGTTATCCCAAGCACCACCACCAGCAGTCATTGAAACCGCCACAAACAATCCTGTAATGATTACTCCTAATAACATAGCTCCAACAGCTGCTAAAGCAGCTACTTGTCCACCAATTGATAGAATTATGAAATATAAAACTACTGGTGATAAAACAGGCAACAAAGATGGAATTATCATCTCTTTAATTGCGGCTACTGTTAAAAGATCAACTAATTTAGCATAATCTGGTTTCTGTTTTCTCTTCATGATTCCAGGAAACTTTTTAAATTGTCTTCTAACTTCAATTACTACTGCTCCACCTGCTCTTCCAACAGCTTGCATACCCATTGAACCAAATAGATATGGTAACATTCCACCAATTAATAACCCAACTACTACATAAGGATTGGATAAATCGAAAGTTACAACAATACCTTCTAATTTTGAACCTGTTACATTAGAAAAATGTTTGATATCCTCAACATAAGCGGCAAATAACACTAGAGCTCCTAAACCAGCTGATCCAATTGCATAACCTTTAGTAACAGCTTTTGTTGTGTTACCAACTGCATCTAGAGCATCGGTAGTTTTTCTAACTTTTTTATCTAAGTTAGACATTTCAGCAATTCCACCTGCATTATCTGTGACTGGACCGTAAGCATCAAGGGCAACAACCATTCCAGCTAAAGCAAGCATTGTTGTTACAGCAATTGCAATACCATAAAGCCCAGCAATCGAATTTGTTGTTAAAATACCAGTAACAATAATTAACGCAGGAACAGCAGTTGCTTCCATTGAAACTGCTAAACCTTGAATAACATTAGTGCCATGACCTGTAGTTGATGATGCAGCAACAGATTTTACGGGTCTGTAACTTGTACCAGTGTAATATTCTGTGATCCAAATCAATAAACCTGTAATTACTAAACCAATAATTCCACAATAATATAAGCTCATTCCATTAAAGTTCTTTCCATTAACATTGTATTCTGTAGTAAAACCCAATACATGATCAGTTACAGGGTATAATATTACTATTGAAGCAATAGCAGATACGACAAAACCTTTATATAATGCATTCATTACATTTTTATCTTTACCAAGTTTTACAAAGAAGGTACCAAGTATTGAAGTTATGATGCATGCACCACCAATTGTTAAAGGGTAAATCATCATGTTCATATCGCCATGAAAGAAAATAGAGGATAAAACCATAGTAGCTACAATTGTAACTGCATAGGTTTCAAATAAGTCAGCTGCCATTCCCGCACAATCTCCAACGTTATCTCCAACGTTATCAGCAATTACAGCTGGGTTTCTAGGATCATCCTCTGGGATCCCAGCTTCAACTTTACCAACTAAGTCTGCACCAACATCAGCACCTTTAGTAAATATACCACCGCCAAGTCTTGCAAAAATAGAAATTAGAGAAGCTCCAAAACCTAAAGCAACAAGTGCGTTGACTATTTCTCTCTCATCAACATTAAATTTCAATAAATAATAATAATAAACAGCTATAGCCAATAAAGCTAATCCAGCAACCAACATACCGGTTACAGCTCCTGACTTAAATGCAACAGATAAACCTTGAGCTAGACCTTTTCTAGAAGCCTCAGCAGTTCTTACGTTAGCTTCAACTGAAACTAACATTCCAACATATCCTGCAATACCTGACAATGCTGCTCCAACTAAATATCCCAAACCAACCAAAGGACTAAAAGCAATACTTACAATTACTAAAACAACTACACCAAC
This sequence comes from uncultured Pelagibacteraceae bacterium, assembly GCA_902558795.1. Taxonomy (GTDB): domain Bacteria; phylum Pseudomonadota; class Alphaproteobacteria; order Pelagibacterales; family Pelagibacteraceae; genus Pelagibacter. The sequence continues at coordinate 13,041 of CACEFI010000008.1, forward strand.
AATAGCTATAGTTTTGTATTGTCTTGCTAGATAAGCTTTAGCACCAATTTGAATAGCAGATGCAATATCTTGCATTTTAGCATTACCTGTGCTCTGATTTAAAATATTTTTACCAGTAAAAAATCCATAAACTATGGATAATAAACCAGCTCCGATTGTGTATAATAAAATAGTCTCTACTGTTTCGCTCATATAAACCTTAAGGTTGTTGGTTGTTAAATTTTAAGCCCGGACAATACAAAAAAAGCTAAAAAAGACAATAATTAACTTTAGAATTGATGTTTGTAACCTGTGTTTTTAATCAACAAATACTCACCTTTTTTGTTAATTATAGATGATTTTTTGTTATTTGAGGTAATTTTACCAATTCTAGATATTTTAATACCTAATTTCTTAGAGATATCTTTAATGATTCTAGATCTTTCTCTGCTAGCAGTAAATAGGACCTGATAATCATCTCCATTGGAGATAAAATTTAATTTTTTAAGTTTTTTCTTTTTTAAATAATTTTGCAAATTTTTAGATATTGGGATTTGTTCATCCCAAATTTCATAAGATAATTTTTGTTTATTAAGCATTTTTTCAAGATCATCAATCAAACCATCTGATATATCTATTGAAGAGTTAGCAAATTTTAATAATTCTTTTGCTAATTTAATTTGAATTTCTGGTTCAAAATATTTTTTTATAAAATAATTTTTAAGTTTTTTGTTTATTTTAATTTTATTCTGTAAAATTTTTAATCCAATATAACTATCACCAAGATTTCCGGTAACATAAATATCATCATATAGTTTTGCTTTATTTCTATAAACAATATTTTTTGAATATCCTACTGATGTAATTGAAAAACTTAAATGATTTGAAAAAGTAGTGTCTCCACCACATAAAAAAATACCATATTTTTTTTGTTCTTGTTTTAATGAATTGGTTATCATGGATAAGTTTTTTTGTGTAAAGGTTTTTTTGTTACCACTACCTGATATAAAATAATATTTTGGTAAAACTCCTTTGCAAACTAAATCTGATATAGAAGATCGTATGATCTTTTTAATTACCAATTCAGGGTTTTTAAAATCTAAAAAATGAGCACCTTGATTATAAGTGTCAATTGAAATTACTAAAGATTTTTTTTTATCAAAAAAAACATCATCATTTAATTCCAACGAATATTTATTAAATTTTGATAATTTTGAAAAATATTTTTTGATTAAATCAAATTCATGCATTTGATGTTCTTAATTTTTTTCCAACATTATCTAGTATAGCATTTAAATATTTAGTTTGAGAGTCTTCTAAGAAAAAATTTGATGAATCAAGATATTCTTTAATTATAATATTAATTGAGATATTTGGTTTATATAAAAATTCATAAGTAGCTGCCTTTAATATAGTTTGAAATACTTTATCTAAATTATCTAAAACAAATTCATCACCAAGTTTATTATTTAATTCATCTAAAATTAAATCATTACGTTCTATTGTTCCAAAAACTATATCTTTAATAAATTTTTTAAATCTGTGTTTTGGAAATTCTATATCATTATCTTCATTATAAAATTTTCCATACAATTTTTGAATTATAATTACTCTTGGATTATTCTTTGGATTAAAATGAGTTTTCATTATTGCGATAAAACTGAGTTTACCGCATCAGCTGCTTCTGCACCTTTTTTCTTTCGAGCTTTAGCCTGTTTCATATTCAAGCAAGTTATAATTCCATTGCCAATCGGTTTTTTGTTTAATATTGATAAATCCATTATCGCGTTAGTTGATGCTTGTGATATAAAGTCAAAATGAGGTGTTTGACCTTTAATAACACATCCAAGGGCTAAAAAAGCATCATATTTTTTGATATTTTTAGATATTGTTACAGGTATTTCAAAAACTCCTGGAACTCTAATAATTTTAATTGAAGATGATTTTGGGATTAACTTTAAAGAGCTATCAAGAAGACCTTTTGCAATATCTTTATAATAATCAGCTACAACTATTAAATATTTTTTTTTCATTAAATAATTTCCTGTTTAGTAATTCTTATACCATAACCATCCAAACCTATAACTTTTTTAGGAGACTTCGTGATTAAGGTCATATTTTTAATCTTTAAATCTTTTATTATTTGAGCTCCAATACCATAATTTCTAATAAGTTTATCTTTTCCTTTTTTATAAAAATCTTTATTCTTATAATCTTTAAGAGTTTGAGTAACTGATTTCAAATTAGTATCTTTTATAAATACTAAAACACAATTATTAAATTTTTTGAAATAATTAAGAGTTTTATTGAAAGAATTTGGTAGCTGTTGATTTATCAAATAATTTTGAACGACATTTGATGAGATGACTCTAACTCTAGGAGTGACTCCTTTTTTTATAGATCCTTTAATTAAAGCAAAATGTTCAGATCCATCTAGAAGATTTTCATATATTCTTATTTTGTATTTTTGATTTTTAACCTCAATAAAACTTTGTTTTTTTAATTTAATCAATTTTTCTTTTTTTAATCGATAGGCAATCAAATCTTCAATTTTACCAATTTTAAGTTTATGTTTTTTTGCAAAATCAAATAAGTCTTGACCTTTAGCCATTGTGCCATCTTCATTCATAATTTCACAAATTACAGCTGAATTATTTTTTTTTGCTAATTTCGATATGTCAACAGATGCTTCGGTATGTCCAGCTCTAACCAAAACTCCACCATCTTTTGCGATTATTGGAAATACATGACCTGGAGATACAATATCATTTTTTTTTACATTTTTTTTTGATGCAATGGTGATGGTCTTTGCTCTATCCTTTGCAGAAATTCCAGTTGTAATTCCCTTTTTAGCCTCAATAGATACGGTAAATGCAGTTTTATTTCTTGATTGATTATTTGCTGACATTAAAGATAAATTTAACCTTTTTGCCTGTACTGAATCCAAAGCTAAACAAATTAAACCACGGCCGTACTTTGCCATAAAATTTATATTTTTTGCATTAGAGTTAGAAGTTGAGATGATTAAATCACCTTCATTTTCTCTTTTTTCATCATCAACTAAGATAAACATGCCGCCCTTCTTAGCAACATTGATAATGCTTTCTATTGATGCAAAATTATTTTTTGACATTAAAATAATTTCTAACGTATTTAGATAAGATATCTATCTCTATATTTACAAGGTCGTTTTTTTTAATAGTGGACAGATTTGTTTCATTGAAAGTATGAGGAATAACCCATATCTGAAACCCTTTTTTTGAAACTTTTGATATTGTAAGAGAGATACCATTTACGCAAATTGATGCTTTTTCAATTAAGTTTTTTCTTTCTTGAATTGGAACTTCAAATTCAAATAAATAAGATTTATCAATCTTTTTTATATTAGTTGCCTTAGCGATAGTATCAACATGACCCTGGCATATGTGACCTGAAATTTTTGTTCCATATTTTAAGGGCAATTCAAGATTTAAAACATCTTTAGATTTTAAATATTGAAACTTTGATCTAACCAAAGTTTCCTTTGAAAGATAAAATTCCATTAATTTTGAGTTGTATGAAATTAAAGTTAGACAAACACCATCACAAGCTACTGACAAACCCATATCTTTTTTAGAAACTTTAAGATTACTCTTTACAAATATATTCAATCCTTTGGGTCTTTTAATAATTTTTGTAACAATACCCTGATTATATATAATTCCATTAAACATATTATTTTTTATACAGTGTTATTTTATCTTTTCCTAAAGATAGGTTTAAGTTAAATTTATTTTTATAATTTTTCTTTAATACATCTAAACCATTAAATTTCAAATACTCAGTTTCTTTTGAAAGATTTTTGGGGCTTTTATACAAATAAAATTTATTAAAAATTCTATTTCTTAAAAGGTAATTAGTTAAGTTATTACCTCCCTCAATTAATAAATTTCTGCAATTGTTTGAGTATAATCTTCTCAATATTGTTTTAAAATCAAATTTACCTTGTTTGTTTACCTTTGATTTAATTAATTGAATTTTTTTTTTCCTAAAATCTAAAACCTTAGATTTATCAGCTTTATTATAAAAGATTATGGTATTGTCTCTATCAGCAGTTTTTATTACATAGCTATTAATTTTCGTTTGAAGTTTATTATCTAAAACAATCCTCTTAGGTGAATAATTACTAAAACCTTTAATCCTACAATTTAATTTTGAATTATCTTTATTTAAAGTTTTGTATGAAACTAGTAATGCATCGTTCTTATATCTTAATAGATGTGTAAATTTATCAGAATGCTTGTTTGTTATTTTTTTATTTGATTTACTGTAAATAAGATTATTTTTTGAAATAGCAATTTTTCCAGTCACATAAGGTAGTTTATGTTTTCTATTAAAAAAATAATTTGAATAAAAGTTGTTAATTTTATCTTGAAGAAGGCCTTTTTTAACTTTGATATTATTTAATTTTAAAATTTTTAGACTTTTATTTCTTACTCTTTTGTCAATATCTGCGACAGAATATATAACTTCAGAAATTTTAGATTTAATTATTATATTTGTGCATGGTGGTGTCAAACCATGATGACAGCATGGTTCCAAAGTAACATACATCTTTGAACCTTTTAAATTGTCTAAACAATTATTTATTGCATTAAATTCTGCATGAGGTCTTCCATTAATGGATGTTTGTCCAATAGAAATTATTTTATCATTTTTAACTATTACACAACCTACAGATGGATTCGATCCTGTAAGTCCTTGACGAGAGTTAGCCAACTTAAGGGCTATCTCCATATAAAATTTATCTTTTAATGAAAATTTATCTTTTTTTGTAGACATCAAGTTTGTCCACGAATTGTACGAAATCTTTTTCTTCTCTAAAGTTTCTATATACAGACGCAAATCTTACATATCCAACTGGGTCTAGATCTTTTAATCCATCCATAACCATAGTTCCAATTGTATTAGTAGATATTTCACTTTGGCCAAGCTCTTCCAAAGATCTTGAAATATTACTAATAAATTTTTCTATTGTTTCTGTATCTATAGGTCTTTTCTTAAGAGCAATATAAATAGATTTAGATAATTTGTCTCTATCAAATGCTGATTTTCTTCCATTCTTTTTAACAACCATTAATTCTCTAAATTGAACTCTTTCAAAAGTTGTAAAACGTGCTCCGCAAACACACAGTCTTCTTCTTCTAATTGCAGTGCCATCTTCCGTTGGTCGAGAGTCGACAACAGAGGTCTCCCCTTTTTTACATATTGAACAAATCATCTCTTATAAGTTCTTATATATCGGAAATGATGAAGTTAAAGAAATAACTTCGTTTTTAACTTCATTTTCAATCTTACTATTATCAGTAGGATTTTCTGATAAACCTTTTAAAGTTTTAGTAATTAATTCACCTACAGTTTTAAATTCATTTAAACCAAATCCTCTAGTTGTAGCAGCTTGTGTACCTAATCTAATACCTGACGTAATCATCGGTTTTTCTGTATCAAAAGGAATACCATTTTTATTACATGTAATATTTGCTCTAGACAAACTCTCCGCTGCCAAGTTTCCTTTAACTTTATAAGGTCTTAAATCTACTAACATCAAATGTGTATCTGTTCCATCTGAATAAATTTTAAATCCATTATTTTTTAAAGTTTCAGCTAATATCTTTGCATTTGCTAAAACTGATTTAATATAATCTTGGAACTCAGGTTGTAATGCCTCTAAAAAACCAGCTGCTTTGGCTGCAATGATATGCATTAAAGGGCCACCTTGATATCCTGGAAATACAGCTGTATTAAATTTTTTAGCAAGTTCTTCGTGATTAGTTAAAATTATTCCTCCTCTTGCACTTCTAAATACTTTATGAGTTGTTGAAGTAACTACATGTGCATAGTCACAAGGATTTGGATATCCTTTACCTGCAACTAATCCTGAGAAGTGAGCCATATCAACCATTAAGTAAGCCCCAACTTTGTCTGCTATTTCTCTGAATCTTTTAAAGTCAATCACTCTAGAATAGGCACTTCCACCTGCAATAATAAGTTTGGGTTTGTGTTCTAAAGCCAGTTTTTCAACATTATCATAATCTATCAATTCAGACTCTTTGTCTACATCATAACCAATCGCATTAAACCATTTACCGGACATTGAAATTTTTAAGCCATGAGTAATGTGACCACCAGAGTTTAAACTCATTCCCATGAATGTATCTCCTGGACTCAATAAAGCTAAAAAAACTGCTCCATTTGCTTGTGCACCAGAGTGAGGTTGGGCATTTGCAAATTTACAGTTAAATAATTTTTTCAATCTTTCTATTGCAAGATTCTCCGCAACATCAACATGCTCACATCCATTGTAATATCTTTTACCTGGATAACCTTCAGCATATTTATTTGTTAAAACTGATCCTTGTGCCTCTAATACTGCTTGAGAAACTATATTTTCAGAAGCAATTAACTCAATATGTTGTTGTTGTCTGATTAATTCATCTTTAATAGCTTTATATAGTTCTGGATCTTTTAAAGATAAACTATCCTCAAAGAAGCTCTTGTAACTTTCATTTAAATAATTTTTTTCACTAGACATAATTATATTTTTTTTATTCGTTTTAAGTGCCGTCCACCTTCGAATTTTGTATTTAAGAAGGCAACAACACAGGTTAAAGCTAATCTTTTACTCAATAACCTTGAGCCTAATGTAATGATGTTCGCATCATTATGCAATCTAGATAATTTCGTTGATTTTAAATTAAAACATTGTGCAGCACGAATATTTTTATGTCTATTTGCCGCAATATTCATTCCCATCCCTGAACCACAAACTAAAATACCAAAGTTGTTTTTATTAGTTTTAACTTTTTTAGCTACTTTGTGCGCAAAATCAGGGTAATCAACTCTATCATCATTATATGGACCCATATCCTTAAATGATATTTTTTTTTTTGATAAATGTAATTTTATTTGTTCTTTTAATTTATATCCAGCGTGATCTGATGAAATAAATATTTTTCTCAAATTAATTAAATTTATGATCCAATACGCAAGCTACAAGGTGAATTCTATTTTCTTCACCTCCATTAAACGCATTATGATATTTAGTATTATTAGTAATCCACACAGAACCGTCAGCTGGCAAATGTTTAGCAACATTATCTATAACCATATGACATCCTGGATTTGTAATTATTGGTACATGCAATCTTGGCTCCGGATCTCTGTGCCAACTTAATGTTGATCTAGGCTGTTTTAATAAAATTCTCACTCTTCCTAATTTGTATTTTGATGACAAAACATCAAACACTTCTTTAAAATATGTGTTTTTATAATCATTTATAAATTCTGAATAAGCAGCTTCATTAATTTTTTCATCTCTAACAACTTCTTTTCCAGATGAGTCTGGATAAGTCCAAAAAACTCCCCTAGCTTTATGACCTTTTATTGACTCAGGATCACCAGGGATCTGAGTAAGAGAAATTGCCCCAAAATTAGTGATGCCTTCTGGTCCATCAAAATTTTTTATCTTAATTATTTCTTTGTATGCCTTTTGTAATTCTAAAATGTCAAATTTAATATCTTGTTTTTGAAAATCTTGGAAATTTAGCGTCATTATATATGTTTTTTTACCCTTAATAATTGTTTAATACCCTTTTTAAGTTATATTTGTATATTACATTTGTCGCATTTATAAAGAAAATTTAAACATGATCACAGGAAAATATCCAAGCTTGAGACTTAGACGCAATAGAAAGTATTCTTGGTCAAGAAAGCTCATCCAAGAAAACACTCTTAGTCCAAGTGACTTTATATTACCTGTATTTTTAATCGATGGATCTAATAAAAAAGAATCAATAAATTCTATGCCGGGAGTTTATAGATATACAATCAACAGGTTATCTCAAATTGTTGATAAGGCTATAAAAAATGAAATACCAATGGTTGCTCTTTTTCCCAAAACAAAAAATAGTTTAAAAAATGAAATTGGCTCGGAGTCACTTAATGAAAATAATCTAGTATGTAGAGCAATAATTGAAATTAAGAAGAGATACAAAAATCAAATAGGTATCATGTGTGATGTAGCTTTAGACCCTTATACTTCTCATGGTCATGATGGGCTAATTAAATCAAATCAAATTATAAATGATGAAACAATAAAAGTTTTAGTAAATCAATCCTTATTGCAAGCAGAAATGGGTTGTGATGTTTTGGCACCATCAGATATGATGGATGGTAGAATAGGGAAAATAAGAAAAGCTCTTGATAAATCAAACTTTCAAAATGTTCAAATTTTATCTTATGCTGCGAAATATGCCTCAAGTTTTTATGGACCATTTAGAGATGCTGTAGGATCTAAGGGATCGTTAAAAGGAGATAAAAAAACATATCAAATGGATTTTAGAAATAGCGATGAAGCTTTAAGAGAGGTTGCTTTAGATATTAAAGAAGGTGCTGACATGGTGATGGTAAAACCTGGAATGCCTTATCTAGATATAATTAAATCAGTAAAAGACAAATTCAAAATACCAGTATTTGCTTATCAGGTATCAGGTGAGTACAGTTTAATCTCAAATGCTATTCAAAAAAAATTAGTCAATAAGGATGCTGTTGTTGAGAGCTTAATAGCTTTCAAAAGAGCTGGCGCCAATGCTATTGTAAGTTATTACGCTGATAGAATTGATAAGATTTTAAAATAATTACTTTAAAGAATTAATAAATAATAATCTGCTACTTGGATAGTTTATGTTATTTGGTTTTAATATAGTTTTATCTAAATAATCACCAACTAATTTTAATCCATTCAATAAAGTTTTTAGATCATTAACTTCAACATCTTTTTCAATCAAAAAATTAGGAACATATTTTTTTTCTGTTGAAGAAGTTGCAAAATAGATAGTTTTGTTATCAACAATATCTTTTTCAACAAGATTTTTTAATTCTAAATCGTAACCTAAAACTTTTAATAAATCTAATTCCCAAAAAATATATTTTTTGAGCCAATCTTTATCATTCAGTATTAAAAAAAGATTTTCAATTATTTGATAAACATTAATATTTGATTGTGAGTCTACAGTAAGAATTTTAATCAAATTAGTTGCTGAAGTTATGCATGATAATTTTTGTTTATGGTCAAAATATAAGGGGCTATATGCATTTAAAATTTCTACTTTGAAATATCCAATTCTATTGTCACTTTTAGAATTATAATTTACATGAAGCCTATTCCCTATTTGAAGATAATTTTTGATTTTTTTTGAAGTACCACCAAAAATTATACCAGATATCTTTCCACGATCTTTTGTGTATATTTCGGCTATTAGGGAATTTTCACTATATCTGTTTTTACTAATTAAAAAACCTTCGTCGATCCAATTCATAATTATTTCATTTTATACTTTTTAGACATTCTATTGCAGCATTTTGTTCAGCATCTTTTTTTGATTTACCTAGACCAAAAAAATATTTTGTATTTGGAAGTTTAACGCCAACTTTAAATGATGGTTTGTGTCGTGGCCCAGTATTTGAGATAAGTTTATAAACTGGAAGTTTTTTAAAATTTTTTAATGTTAATTCTTGAAGAGTCGTTTTTGCATCAATTTGAGTAATAACACTTTCTTTGATATGATTTTTCCAAAGATCCAAGATTACTTTTTCTACTATTGCTAAATTTTTATCAAGATAAATTGCTCCAATTAACGCTTCACAACTATCAGAGACGATTTTATCTTCTATTCTTATTTTTTTATTATTGGGATTAAAAGTTAGAATATATTTATCTAAGTTAATTTTTTTTGCAATTTCTAGGCACGTCTTTTTATTTACTAATGATGCAAATTTTTTATCAAGTATACCTTCTTTTTCATCTGGATATATTTCTAAAAGTTTTTTAGCAATAACTAATCCTAAAACTCTGTCACCTAAAAATTCAATTTTTTCGTTGTTATTTTTTGGATCAAAACTTTTGTGAGTAAGTGATTTAATTAGTAAATCTAAATCATTAAATTTAACTTTGATTTTTTTTTGTAAATTAAGATAATTAATTTTCATCAATTAATACGATCGAAAGTTCTATCAAATCTAATTGATTTATGCCATTTCCAAAAAGTAAAAATACTACCCTCTTTTTTATCTGACGAAAAAAATATAAATTGTGCTTTACCAACAAGATTATCTTTATGAACATATCCAACACTTGCTAAAAATCTACTATCTTTTGAGCAGTCTCTATTATCTCCAAGAAAAAAATAATGATCTTGTGGAACTTCAAACACGTCTGAGTTTTGATATGTATAATCTTTTAAATAAACTGTATGAAATTTTTTTCCATTAGGTAATTTTTCCTCAAACCTATGAACATCGATTATCCTATTTCCACAATTTATTTTTATTTTATTTGAAATCTTTGATTTTAAAATCTCACTATTATTTAAATATAAATTTGCATCAATAAACTGAACTCTATCACCAGGAAGTCCTATTAATCTTTTAATATAATCTGTTCTGTTATCTGCAGGTGTTTTAAAAACTATCACATCTCCTCTTTCTGGAGCATTAAAAAAAATTCTTTTACTTAAAATTGGTGGGCTAAATGGAAATGAGTGTTTACTGTAGCCATAAGAGTACTTGGTAACAAAAAGTCTATCTCCTACAAGTAATGTAGGTTCCATTGATGATGATGGGATATAAAACGGTTGAATAAAAAGTGATCTTATTATTACAGCAATTACTAAGGCATAAAATAATGTCTTTATATTTTCAGAAAAAAAATTTTTATCTAATTTCATATTGATTGAATTATTGTAAATGCTGTTGAGAATTCTTTTTCATCTGAAATAGATAGAAAACATTTAAAATTTTTAACTTTAAATTCTTTTTTTATTAATTGTGTTATTTTTTTTGTCTTTGAATAGTAAGGTTTACCAAATTTATCATGCATTATCTCTATATCTTTAAAATTTAATTTATTTCTAAATCCTGTACCTAAAGCTTTTGCAAAAGCTTCTTTTGCAGCAAATCTTTTAGAAAAATATCCAATTTTATTTTTTGAAGAAGCTGATAGCTCAAGTTCATTTTTGCTGTAAATTCGATCTCTAAATTTATGATTTTTGATTGAATTTTTAATTCTATTATTTTCGATTATATCAACACCAATACCTAAAATTTTCATTATTTAATTTTTAATAATTCTTTTAAAATTTTTAATTACATTTGAGAGACCAATAAATATTGACTCTCCTATAATAAAATGACCTATATTAAATTCCTCAATTTCTTTAATTTTAGTCAATATTTTTGTAGTTTTGTAATCCAATCCATGCCCAGCATGAACTTCAATATTAAGTTTATTTGCTAAGATAGAGCATTTTTTAATTCTATTTAATTCCTCATTATATCTCTTATTTGATTTTACTAAGTTTGATATTCTACCAGTATGAATTTCAACACAGTCTGCGTTAAGTTCCTTTGATAATTTTATATCTTTAATTGATGGGTTAATAAATAAACTAGTACGTATTTTATTTTTTTTAAACTTCTCAATAATATTTTTTAATTTTTTTTTATATTTAACAAGATTTAATCCGCCTTCTGTAGTTACTTCTTTTCGATTTTCAGGAACAAGACAAATATAATCTGGTTTAATTGTTAGAGCATTTTTAACTATCTTATCATTGATTGAAATTTCAAGGTTAACTAAAACTTTTTTTGTTTTACAAATTTTTTTGGCGTCTAAATCATTAATATGTCTTCTATCTTCTCTTAAATGAATGGTTACTGAGTCAGCTCCCATTTTTATTACTTGTAAAGCTGCATAATATGGATCTGGATGTCTTTCACCCCTAGCATTCCTTACAGTAGCTATGTGGTCTATATTTACTCCTAATCTTTTCACTTAATAAATCTGCTTCCTGGTGTAGTTATAGGTATTGATTTTAAATCTTGAGGTAGTTGTTTTGCATTAAATGTTGGAACATCAATTTTTAGATGTGATATAATTCCAGTTTTAATTTTCAGAGTTTTTTTTGTTGATCTATCTATTATCGAGGCAAAACCTAAAAGTTTTGCATTAGCTTTTTTTATTAGTTTAACGCATTCCAAGCTAGATTTTCCAGTAGTTATAACATCTTCAATAATTAAGACCTTTGCACCTTTTTTGATACTAAATCCTCTTCTTAAACTAAATTTACCATTTACACGTTCACAAAATATTGTTTCTTTTTTTAAAAGTTTACCAATTTCATAACCAATGATTACACCTCCCATCGCTGGTGCTAAAATTATATCAATTTTTTTGTATTTTTTTTTAATTTTATTAGCAAGAGATTTGCAAATTTTATCTGCAAAAAATGGATAGCTTAAAAGTTTTGCACATTGAATATATTTTGATGAATGCAGTCCAGAAGATAATACAAAATGTCCCTCTAAAAGAGCATCAGTCTTTTTTAAAATATTTAAGGATTTTTTGAGTGAAAGCATTTCTTTTATCTTCGTGTCTAATTATCTTAAATTTTATACTCTTTTGCTTAAGCTCTGCAATAAAATTTGTAAAGTTTTTTAGATTAGTAATAATTAATCTAAATTTAAAATTAATATATTTTGTATTTTTTCCTGCCATTTCAACATTTGAAATATTCAATTTGTGGCTACCTATTAATGAACTTATGTCTCCTAATTGACCAGGTTGATCAGGTAATGAAATCCATAGTGTAGTATTGTATTTCTTGGTCCTTTCTTCTTTTTTTTCACCTTTATCGTGCCAATATCTTCTAATTGCTGATCTTGCTTTACCTGTTTTTGTTATTGGTATCCAATGCAGTGAAGGTGATTGATTTTTAGAGGTAATGATATTTACCCTATCACCATTTCTTAACACTTCTTGTAATTCTGATTTATTTCCATTGATTTCACATCCAATTGCCGTGTTACCTATTTTTGTATGAACTGCATAAGCAAAATCTATTGGGGTAGCATCTTTTGGTAATTTAATTACCGATCCCTTGGGTGTAAAACAAAATACATTTTCTTGAAACATTTGAAGCTTTGTATATTCATAGGAGTGTTCTGGATTTTCATTTTTTTCGATAATTTCAACAAGATCCTTTAACCAGTCATACTCTTTCCAACTTAAAGAATTAAATTTTTCTGAAGACTTATATTTCCAATGTGAGGCAACTCCCCGTTCAGCAAATTCATGCATTTCATGAGTTCTTATTTGTATTTCTATTGGTTTTTTATTTGATCCAATTACTGAAGTATGAAGTGATTGATAACCATTTATTTTAGGTGAAGATATATAGTCTTTAAATTTTCCAGGTATGCAATTCCACTTTTTATGGAATATTCCAAGTGTTTTATAGCATTCATCTACTGTTGATAGTGTAATTCTGAATCCAATAATGTCAGTAATTTGCTCTAACGAGATTCTTTTTTTTTGGACTTTTCGCCATATGGAAAATGGAGTTTTTTCTCGACCATGTATTTCAGCTTTAATATGATTATCGTTTAAGATTTCACTTAATTCAAATGAAAGAGATTCGAACAAATCTTTTTTATCTAATTTAATTTCATCTAATTTATTTTTAATTAATTCTCTTGCTTCATTATTTAAAATTTCAAAAGAAAGATCTTCAAGTTCATCCCTAATTCTATGCATTCCCATTCTATCTGCCAATGGAGCATAAATTTCCATAGTCTCTTGAGCTATTCTTTTTCTCTTTTCTATTTTTGAAATTGCTTTAATTGTTCTCATGTTATGAAGTCGATCAGCAATCTTAACTAATAAAACTCTTATATCTTTAGAGGTTGCTAAAATTAATTTTCTAAAATTTTCTACTTTTGAATTTGAACCAGCAGTGTTTTCAAAAACTGAAATTTTTGTAACACCGTTAACTAATTCAGCAACTTCATCACCAAATTCATCTTTAATCGTCTCATAAGTAGCAAAGGTATCTTCAATAGTGTCATGTAGTAAGCCGGTAGTTATTGTTGCGCTGTCTAATTTTAACTCCGTTAAGATATTGGCTACTTCAATTGGGTGAACCGAGTAAGGGTCTCCTGAAGCTCTTTTTTGGTTTTGATGTGCCTTAACTGCAAAATTGAAGGCTTTGTCTAACCTTTCTGGATTCAAAAACTTATTATAAACTTTTACTTTATTTATTAAATCATTCGAATTAAGCATATTTTATTATAACATTAATTCAAATTTTATTAATAGATCTAATATCTTTACTTGGTAGGGAAAAAATTAGCTTTTTTATA
>CACEFI010000009.1 GCA_902558795.1 uncultured Pelagibacteraceae bacterium
AGATAAGAAAATTATTTATAAAGAAAATGTTATACTTCAAAGTCTTTATAGAGCGGCAACTGATCAAAATATACCACCAAATACTATAATTGAATTTGCTAGAATTTATGGTTTTCAAGTAGATTTTCAAAGAGATATTCGTAAAGAAGATAAATTTCAAATTATGTATGAAGTATTCATTGATGAAAATGATAAAATAATAGAAACTGGAGAAATTCTTTTTGCAAATCTTAAGTTAAGTGGTCAAGATAATTCATTATATTATTTTGATAAAGAAAATGTTGAGGGTCATTACGATAAAAATGGAAAGAGTGTACAAAAGGCATTGATGAAAACTCCGATTAATGGAGCAAGATTATCCTCATCGTTTGGAATGAGAAAACATCCTATAGATGGATTTAATAAAATGCATAGAGGAACTGATTTTGCAGCTCCTACAGGAACTCCAATTATGGCATCTGGAAATGGTATAATTAAAAAAGCTGGCTGGTGTGGCGGTGGTGGAAATTGTGTAAAAATAAGGCACAATTCAACATATCAAACAGTTTACGCACACATGTCAAAATTTGCACGAGGCATCAAAAAAGGAGTTAGAGTTAAACAAGGCCAAACTATTGGTTATGTTGGTTCAACTGGAAAATCTACAGGTCCCCATTTACACTATGAAGTTATTGTTAATGGTAAAAAAGTGAACTCTCAAAAACTAAAGCTTCCATCGGGTAAAGTTTTAAAAGGAAAAAATAGACAACTTTTTGAAACTAATAAGATAAAATTAAATGTCTTAAAATCAGAAAAAATTATTGGATTAAATTAATTTGCTTCAATTTTTTTTTTAGAAATCGGTTTAATTTCTGCTACAATTTTCTTTTCTTGATCATGAATTTCTTCAGATTTATGAGATAATTGCTCTGTTTCAGAAATATTTTCAGTGGATTTATTTTCAGCAAATTTTAATCTTTTATAATTTTCTTGCTCATTCAAAATCCTTGTGAAATGGTCTGCATGCTGCAAATAATTTTCAGATAATATTTTGTCTCCATTTGAAGAGGCCTCCCTTGCTAAATCATTATATTTTTCTATTAGCTTTGGAGCGTTGTGATTGTTTCTACCTGGAGCTTTTCTTTTAAAGTTATCACTGTTTGAATAATTTGATCCGAATTTAGGTCTATCTCCATTATTTTTAAAATTTCTATCGTTTCTTCTAAAATTATTTCTTCTAGCGTTATTATTATTTCTAAATGTTACCATATATCTAATTAATTATATTCTGGTGCTGACTATGCAACGATCATTTTTTGCAAGATCTTTAACCATACTGTTTATATAAAAACCATTATCATTTAATAATTTAACAACTTTATTTTTTTGATCATAACCAATCTCTAAAATAAATTTTCCATTTCTCCTTAACAGTTCAGATGATTTTTTTATTACTTTTCTGATAACTGATAAACCATCTAACCCACCATCAAGAGCCCCTTTAGGCTCAAACTTAAAAACATCACTCTCCAAATATTTTAAATCGCTTTTTTTAATATAAGGGGGATTAGATACAATCAAATCATATTTGCCTTGAACAAATTTGTCAACATCTGATTTATAAAATTTTACTCTATCGTCTACAAAGAGTTTTTTAGCATTAATTCTAGATATTTCTAATGAATTTTTGCAAATATCTATTCCTGTACCATAAAAATTCTTTTTTTCTTTTAGGATACTCAAGAGAATACATCCTGAACCAACTCCAATATCAAGAATTTTTAGATGATGCTTATTCTTAGTTGCTTTTAAACTTTGTTCTATAATAATCTCTGTATCGGGCCGAGGTATAAGAGTATTTTCATTTACAAAAAATTCACTTTTCCAAAAAAACTTTTTATTTAATATATAGGCTATTGGTTTTCTTGTGGCTCGTTCATGTACTAATTTTTTAAAATATTCTAAATTTTTATTATTTAAAATTTTGTCATGATTTAATATTATATATTCACGGTCTTTATTTAAAACTTTAGCTAATAAAATTTCTGTGTCAAGTTGAGCTGATAAAATAGATTTGTCTTGTAAAACATTAGTTCCCTCAATAACTGCTGAATGAATATTCATTTAATTTAAACTACTCAAACTATCTTCTTGTGCTTGCAATGTTAAAGACTCAATCATTTCATCAAAAGCTTCTCCCTCTAAAAATTCTTCTAATCTATGAAGCGTTAAATTAATTCTATGATCTGTCACTCTTCCTTGTGGAAAATTATAAGTTCTAATTCTTTCAGACCTATCTCCTGTTCCAATTTTCGTTTTTCTGTCATGCGATCTTTCTTGGTCAATTCTGGATCTTTCTAATTCATATAGCCTTGACCTTAAAATTTTCATACCTTTTGCTTTATTTTTATGCTGAGATTTTTCATCTTGTTGA
Organism: uncultured Pelagibacteraceae bacterium; assembly: GCA_902558795.1. Classification (GTDB taxonomy): domain Bacteria; phylum Pseudomonadota; class Alphaproteobacteria; order Pelagibacterales; family Pelagibacteraceae; genus Pelagibacter. Next base: position 2,414 of record CACEFI010000009.1, read on the forward strand.
GAAACAGATAATCCTGTCGGTATATGGGTAATTCTTACTGCACTATCAGTTGTATTTACAGACTGTCCTCCTGGTCCACCTGCTCTAAAAACATCTATCCTTAAATCAGACTCATTTATTTTTAAATCAACCTCTTCTGCCTCTGGCAATACTGCAACAGTTGCAGCTGAAGTATGGACTCTTCCCTGTGTTTCAGTATCTGGTACTCTTTGAACTCTATGAACACCACTTTCATATTTTAAAGTTGAATAAATATTGGTTCCTTTTATTGAAGCTATGACCTCTTTTAAACCTCCAGCATCACTTCTAGAAATTGATATTAATTCTAATGTCCATTTCTTTTTATGGCTCACTTTTTCGTACATTTTAAAAAGATCTGAGGCGAATAAGCTTGCCTCTAATCCTCCAGTTCCAGCTCTGATTTCTATTATTGCATTTTTTTTATCAGCCTCATCTTTTGGAAGTAAAAATAATTTCAATTTTTTTTCATTTATTTCAAATTCAGTCTTTAAATCTGACAATTCAAGCTCAGCCATATCCTTTAATTCTTTATCTGCAGAACTATCATTTAAGATTTTTTCCAAATCTTTTTTATCATCTTCGTATGATAAATATTTCTTTGCATTTTTTATAATTTCATTAACATCAGAATACTCTTTTGATTTTTCTGCAAACAGCTTTTTGTCAATTTCACCAGAGGATAAATCCTTTTCTAAAGTTGAATGTTTTAATATAAGTTCTTCAATTGTTTTTGCAGGTATCATTGTTTTTTTTCTAACTCTAAAGCCTTTTTTTCAACTTCAAATACAACTTTATCAATTATTTCATTTGTTAAGACTTTTTTACTCTGAAAACCCGAAAGATATAGCATATTGTTACCTTTTCCACCTCCTGTAATACCTACATCTGTCATTGCTGCTTCACCAGGCCCATTCACTACACACCCAATTATAGACAATGTAACAGGAGTTTTAATATGTGATAATCTTTCCTCTAAAACCTTTACAGTTTCTATTACTTGAAATGCTTGTCTTGCACATGATGGACATGAAATAATTTTTACACCTCTATTTCTTAATCCTAATGACTTTAGAATCTCATTGCCAATTTTAATTTCTTTAACTGGGTCATCAGAAAGAGAAATTCTAATGGTATCGCCAATTCCATCTAAAAGTAATGTTCCTAGCCCAATAGATGATTTAACGCTTCCAGAAATAAAGCTACCAGCCTCTGTAATTCCAAGATGCAATGGATAATTCATTGCCTTTGAAAGTTGACGATAAGCTGCAATTGAGAGGAAAACATCTGATGACTTGACACTAACTTTAAAGTTAAAAAAATCTTGATCTTCTAAAACTTTAATATTTCTTAAAGCACTCTCAACTAAGGCTTCTGGACAAGGTTCTTTATATTTTTCAAGAATGTCTTTTTCAAGCGACCCTGCATTTACCCCAATCCTGATTGAACAATCGTTATTTTTTGCGGCACTTAAAACATCATAAATTTTTTGTTTATCACCAATGTTTCCAGGGTTTATTCTCAAACATTTTGCTCCATTCTCAGCAGCTTCAATGGCTCGTTTATAATGGAAATGAATATCAGCAATCACTGGTAATTTTACATTTTGTGTTATTTCTTTAAGTGCTTTTGTAGAGTCTTCATCCGGACACGAAACTCTCACAATGTCTGCACCTTCTTCATGAATTGCATTTATTTGACTGATTGTAGCTTTAACATCGGTTGTTAAAGTATTTGTCATTGACTGAACTGAAATTGGATTATCCCCACCAATTTTTACATCTCCAACATTTATCACTCTGGTTTTTTTTCGATTAATATTTCTAAAGGGCCTGAGGCTCATAAAATTTAGTCTAATTTAAATTCTTTATGTAATACAGCTATAGCTTTTTTCACTTGGTTAGTAGCAACTAAAACCGAAATTTTAATTTCAGAAGTAGATATTACCAATATGTTTATCTTTTTTGAAGCTAAAGCTTGAAACATTCGATAAGTGATTCCAGGAGTTGTTATCATCCCAACACCTATTATTGAAACTTTAGATACATCTTTATCAAAAGATAATTTTTTATAAGATATCATTTTATTTTGTTTTATAAACTTTTCCGTTTTTTTTAAATCATCAGATTTGATTGTAAATGTAAGATCTGTTTCTTTGCCATTGAGAGAAATATTTTGAACAACCATATCAACATTTATTAAATTTTGAGATAAAGGTTTAAAAATGGAAGCAGCTACTCCAGGTCTATCTTTGACTCCTTCAATTGTAATTTTTGCATCATTTTTTGTTGATGAAATTCCAGTTATAATTTGATCACTAAAAGACTTAGATGAATTTGTAATCAATGTTCCTGACTTTCTGACAAAAGACGATTTAACTTGTATGTCTATTTTATTAAGTTTTGCATCTTGCACAGAAGTTGGTTGCATAACTTTTGAGCCTAAAGATGCCATTTCTAACATTTCATCATAAAATATTTTTTTAATTTTTTTAGCGTTTTTGTACTGTCTAGGATCCGTGGTATAAACCCCATCTACATCAGTATAAATAACACACTCATCTGCTTTTATAAATTTAGCTAACATTATTGCTGTAGCATCTGAACCACTTCTGCCAATGGTTGTTAGTCTATAATTTTTGTTTATTCCTTGAAAGCCAGTAATCACAGGAATGCCTCCACTTCTAAGATAGTTCTTCAATTCTTTTGAAACTACCCTACTAATTCTCGCTGCCGAGTAAGGACCATCAGTTATAATTGGTATTTGCCAAGATAACCAAGATCTAGATTTGAATCCGATATGATTTAACCTTCCGGCTATTAAAGCACAAGAAACTTGCTCTCCCGTAGATAATAAAGTGTCATATTCAGCCTTATCAAAATTGTTACTAATTAATTTTGATTTATTAACAAGTTCATTAGTAACACCACTCATAGCAGAAGAAATAACCACTACTTTGTATTTCTTCTTCTTGTAAGAGGATATAATTTTACATACTTTTTTAATTCTATCGATACTCCCTACAGAAGTTCCACCAAACTTTAAAACAACAGTTTTCATTGATCAAATTTATTTATTATAATTTAATAAATAATTGATAAAATACATCTTAGTTGTTATGTCAACTAATTATCGATTATGAGTAGTGTAAATAAAAAAGAAATTGAAAAATTTTCAAAAATGGCGGCTGAATGGTGGGACCCAAATGGAAAATTTAAACCTCTTCATAAGTTTAATCCAATACGAATTAAATATATCAAAGAAAATATCACCAATAGTTTTAAGTTAAAGGCCAAACAAAAACCCTTAGATAAAATCAATATATTGGATATTGGTTGTGGTGGAGGACTTCTTTCCGAGCCGATGACAAGATTAGGTGCAAACGTGACTGGAATTGATGCGTCAAGTAAAAATATTACTATTGCAAAGTTGCATGCCAAAAAAAATAAACTTAAAATTAATTATTTATGTTCATCACCAGAAAAATTAAAAATTCAGAAAAAATTTGATGTCATTTTAAATATGGAAATAGTTGAACACGTTGAAGATATTAATTTTTTCATACATTCGTGTTCAAAACTTCTAAAAAAAAATGGCCTTATGTTTGTCGCAACTCTTAACAAGACATTAAAATCATATATGTTTGCAATAATTGGAGCAGAATATTTTTTGAGATGGCTTCCGATCGGAACTCATGAATGGGAAAAATTTGTAAAACCTGAAGATCTTAAAAAAATTTTAAAAAAAAATAATTTGAAGTTAGAAAAATTAGATGGAATGAATTTTAATATAATTAAAGATGAATGGAGTGTATCTTCAGATACTTCCATTAATTACATTGTAAAATCTATAAAACTTTAATTATCTTTATCCTCTACCCAAGGTATAATTTGAGCGTCGATGCCCTCTTCCTTTAGCTCCATAAGATCTTTCTTAGAAGCATTTCCATAGATACCTTTAGATTTTTTTTTAGAATTATAATGTATAGACCTTGCCTCATAAGCAAAATTTTCACCTACAAACTTAAAATTATCTCTAATAAATTTTTGATAGCTTTTGATAGTTTTTTTTATATTTATATATTTATCTATTTTTAAATCATTTTTAATATCTTTTTTAATATCTTTTTTGTTATTCCTAACACTTGGAGCCATAAGAGTTTTATCAACTGTTTTGGAATTACAAATATGACAAACTAAAAGACGTTTTTTTTTTAATTTTTCAAATTCATTTGACGAAGCAAACCAGCTATCAAAAGATGTTTCACAGTTGTTGCATGCTAATTTGTATTTAATCATGACTTAGAAATAATAATCATCGTAAAATTTTCAATATCACTAGCTTCTATAGTCAGCATTAATATCAATATATTTTTTTGTAAAGTCCATTGTATAAACAGTAAAATTTTTCTTGCCTGTAAAAATTTCAATATCAAGATCAATATTTTCATTTTTCATATATTCTGCGGTCCTTGTTTCATCATAACTTTGATGTATTTTTCCATCTTGTACAATTTTTAAATTTCCGAATTTGATTGAAAGTTTTTTCAAATTTATTTTTGGTCCTGCTTTACCAATTGCCATAATTATTCTACCCCAATTAGGATCCTCGCCTGCAATTGCAGTTTTGACTAATGGTGAATTAGCAATTGAAAGAGCAATCTGTTTAGCCTCTATTTCTGATTTACACTTTTTAATATTAACGGATATAAACTTTGAAGATCCCTCTCCATCGGAAACCACTCTTTTGGCTAAACTTAACAAAACCTTATTTAGAGATTTGTCAAAATTTTGTATTTTTTTTTCATTAATATTTTTAACTTGAGCATTATCTGCTTTGCCCGTTGCAAAAATAGTTGCCATATCATTAGTGCTTGTATCGCCATCACAAGTTATAGCATTAAAAGTTGTTGATATATTTTTTTTAAGAAGCTTGTTCAAAACTTCATTAGATAGCTTAGCATCCGTAAACACATAAGCTAAGGTGGTTGCCATATTTGGATGAATCATCCCTGAACCTTTTGCTATTCCATAAATCTTAATCTTTTTATTTCCGATATAGCATTCCTCCATTGCTAACTTTGGCTTGGTATCAGTTGTCATGATACCGAGCGCAGCTTTCATCCAAATAAATTTATTTTGAATATATTTAATTTTATCAATTAAACTTGATATTTGAGATGAAATTTTTTCATAGGGATAAGATTCACCAATAGTACCTGTGCAACCAAACATTATATCTCTTGATATAATTTTTTTTGGAATATCTTCATCTTGTTCTTGTTTTTTAGTTAATTCGGATGAAATAATCTCTGAAAGTTTCTTCATACTTTCATAGCCTTGCTTACCTGTAAATGCATTGGCATTTCGAGCGTTAACAAGAAGAGAATATATTCTCTTACTATTTTGATTTAAATTCCATTTAATATTTTCTGATACTATTTTTGACTGCGTATATACTGAAGCATAATTTGCTCCATCTCTAAAATAAAACAAAGACAAATCATCTCTCTTATCGTTGTACAAATTTGCACTAACGACTGAAATAGACAGACCATCGATGTGATCAAGGTCTTGAAAATCAATCATTTTAGCATTTTTTGATTTTGAAGATAAAAAATTAGATAAATTAATTCCCATATTGTTTAAAATAATTATTTAATACATATATTAAACAATATAAGTAAAGAATAAATCAAATACTCATGTTTAATCCATTAAATCTAATCACAAAATTTATTAAATCTAGCAATCAAAAAGAGTTGGATAGAATTGGTAAAATTGTAAAAACAATAAATTCACTTGAGGATCAATTTAAAAAGCTTGATGATTTAGAATTTCCAAAAAAAACCCTGGAATATAAGGAGCAGATTAAACAAGGGAAAACCTTGGATGAAATTTTGCCTGAAGCATTCGCATTAGTGAGAGAAGCTTCAAAGAGGACTCGAAATGAGAGACATTTCGATGTTCAAATAATTGGAGGAGTTGTCCTTCATGAGGGAAAGATTGCTGAAATGAGAACAGGAGAGGGAAAAACTCTAACAATTTCTCTTGCTGCATACTTAAACGCTTTAACTGAAAAAGGTGTTCATATTGTAACTGTTAATGATTATCTAGCAAAAAGAGACTCTATCGAAATGGGGAAAATCTATAATTTTTTGGGTTTATCATCTGGTTACATTAATAACGATCAAGATGATAATGAACGAAAGAAAAATTATAATTGTGATATTACATACGCAACTAATAGTGAACTAGGATTTGATTATCTTAGAGATAATATGAAATATTCAGAAAATGAGATGGTTCAAAGAGAACATTCATTTTCCATAGTTGATGAAATAGATTCGTGTCTAATCGATGAGGCTAGAACTCCGTTGGTCATATCAGGCTCAGCTGAGGATAAAACTGCTCAGTATCTTGCTGTTGATAAACTTGTAAGACAGCTAAATGATAAAGATTATGAAATAGACGAAAAAGAAAAAAGTATTCTTTTAACTAATGATGGAATTAATAATGTAGAAAGAATTTTTTCTAGTGCTGGCATTTTAAAGAATAATAACTTTTATGATCCAGAAAATTTACATTTAGTTCATCATGTCAATCAAGCACTTCGAGCTAATCATTTATTTGAAAAAGGTAAAGATTATATTGTTAAAGATGAAAGTTTGAAAATTATCGACGAACTGACCGGAAGAATACTTGAAGGTAGAAGATTTGGTGATGGTTTACATCAAGCATTAGAAGCAAAAGAACGAATAAATATTCAAGCAGAAAATCAAACCTTGGCCTCAATAACATATCAAAATTATTTTAAACTATATAAAAAAATATCTGGATGTACCGGTACGGCTGCAACTGAGGCTGAAGAATTTTTCGAAATTTACAGTTTAAGCGTTGTAATTATTCCAACTAACAATGAAATGATTAGAAATGATTATAATGATCAAATTTTTAGAACAGAAAATGAAAAAAATGATGCAATTATTCAAAAAATTGTTGACCGTCACAATGCCGGGCAACCAATTTTAATTTTTACATCTAGCATTAACAAATCTGAAATTTATTCAACTTTACTTAAGAAAAAAAATATTAAACATGTTGTATTAAATGCAAAAAATCATGAAAATGAAGCAGATATAATAGCTAATGCAGGTAAAGAAAAATCAGTAATTATTACTACAAGCATTTCTGGAAGAGGTGTGGATATTCAGCTAGGTGGTAAAAAAGGATCTATCGAAGAGACTCAACTTGCAATAGATAAAAACAAAATAAAATCTTTAGGTGGATTATTCGTTGTTGGTACAGAAAGAATGGAGTCGAGAAGGGTTGATAATCAAGCAAGAGGTAGGGCCGGAAGACAAGGTGATGAGGGTAGTTCTATCTTTTATGTAAGTCTAGAAGATGACTTGATGAGAATTTTTGGATCAGAATCTATGAATAAAATGCTTGAAAAATTGGGACTTAAAGATGGAGAAAGTATTGATCATCCATGGATCAATAAAGCACTTGAAAGAGCCCAACAAAAAGTTGAGGCAAGAAATTTTGATATTAGAAAAACCTTAATAAAATTTGATAATGTTTTAAATGATCAAAGACATGTTGTATTTTCTCAACGAAAAAATGCAATAAATAGTCAAAGTATATTCAGCTACTCTGATGAATTCTTAAAGGAAATAATTGAAGATATAATAAAATTAAAAATTCAAAATTTATCAAATTCTAAAAGTAATGAGTTTAGTAATCGTTTGAGACAAATTATTGGTAAAAGTTTTGATGAGTCTGAATTAAAAGAATTAGTTTTGGCAAAAGATAGTGATTTAAAAGAAAAGATTATAAATAAATTTTCAGAGTCTAGAGAGGAGAGAATAAAAATTTTAGGTGAAGATCACGCAAAAGAAATTGAAAAAAGAATCTTTTTACAGTCGATAGATCTTAATTGGAAATCCCATATTCAGTATCTTGAACAACTAAGACAAGTTATTGGACTTAGATCATATGGTCAGCGAGACCCCTTAGTTGAGTATAAAAAAGAGGCGTTTAATTTATTTTCTAATCTACTTGATAAATTGAAATTAGATTTTGTAACTATTCTAATGAATTTAAAAGTTGTTACAGAACAACAAGAGGAAAATAAAAAATCAATGCTAGATCAAATTAAAAGTGGAAAAAAAATTGGTAGAAATGAGCCCTGCTCATGTGGGTCTGGAAAGAAATTTAAACATTGTTGTGGTGCTTTATAAAATTTAGAACAAACTAATAGCAACAAGTAATAAAATTAAACCTAGAATTGACGAACCAATTAAAATTTTTTTTGATTTTAAAATTTTATCTAAATTATTATTTTTAATTGTTAGAGAACTTAAATCTTCAGAATTGCTAATAAATCCTTGATTTCTTCCAATTTTCAAAAACTTATTTTTTCTTTCATTCATAATTTCTTCGGATGATAAATCTTTGAAGTAGTTTAAATTTTTTGAAATAGAGTCTCTTAAATTTTCTAGCATTTGATCTTTATCTCTATGAGCTCCTCCTAGTGGCTCAGGAATTATCTCATCTATAACTTTTAATTCTAATAAATCTTTTGCTGAAAGCTTCATTGCTTTTGCAGCATCAAGCATTTTTTTTGGGTCTCTCCACAAAATTGTTGCACACCCTTCTGGAGAGATTACTGAATAAATAGCATTTTCTAACATAATAACTTTATTCGATGATGCTAATGCTATTGCACCGCCAGAACCTCCTTCTCCAATAATAATTGCAAGAGTTGGAACGCTTAATTCCATACAGCACTCAATTGATTTTGCAATAGCTTCAGCTTGACCTCTCTCCTCTGCTCCAACTCCAGGATACGCTCCTGGTGTATCGATAAATGAGATTATTGGGATATTAAATTTATTTGCTAAATTCATTAATCGAATTGTTTTTCGATAACCTTCGGGTCTCATCATTCCAAAATTTCTTTCAATTCTAGTCTCTAAATCTTCACCTTTTTCTTGACCTATTACTAAAACTGAAGTGCCGTTAAATTTTGCAAATCCAGTTAAAACAGACTTATCCTCACCATAAAAACGATCTCCTGACAAAGAAATGAAGTCGTCAAACAAATTATCAATAAAAAACTTTGATTTTGGTCGGTCCTCATGACGAGCAACCATCGTAGTTTGCCAAGGATCAAGGTTAGAATAAATATCTTTTAATTTCTCATCAAGCTCAGCTTGCGTGCTAGATATTTTTTGAGTGTCTACCTCTGAGAGACCCTCTTGATTATACGGATCTTTTAATTTTTCTATCTCAGACTCTAAATTTTTAATATCATTCTCAAAATTAAGATAATTTTTCATAAATTATTTATAATAGAAATTTAAATTATAAAAAAGGCAATAAAATGTTAATTAAAATTAATTTTTAGCATTATTAATTGACTTAAAATATTTAAACTATAAAAATTTCTTATCGGGAGAGACTAACAATATTTTAGCGCCGAAGGGGTAAAGCTCTCAGGCAAAAATACAGATGGGGTGACAAAAGTGCTATGCCAGATAAATACATAAATATTCATACTCTCAAAGTGTCAGAAAGCTTATCAAATTTTGTTAATAAAGAACTATTAACAGATACGGGTATTTCTTCTGATAAATTTTGGACAGGATTCGATAAAATTGTTAATGAACTTGAACCAAAAAATAGAGAACTAATCAACATTAGAGAAGATTTACAAAAAAAAATTGATAGTTGGCATATTAAAAATAAAGGAAACGAATTTAAATTAGATAAATATAAAAAGTTTTTATATGAGATTGGATATTTAAAAGAAGAAGGACCAGATTTTTCAATAGAAACAGAAAACGTAGATGATGAAATAACAAAAATAGCTGGACCACAATTAGTTGTACCAATTATGAACGCGCGTTATGCTCTAAATGCAGCAAACGCAAGGTGGATGAGTTTATACGATAGTTTGTATGGAACAGATGTTATAGAACAATCTGAAGATAGTGTATCTGAAAGATATGATCCTCTAAGAGGAGAGATGGTTATCAAATATTCAAGAGATTTTTTAGATAAACACTTTTCAATTAAAAATCTTAGTTGGCATAAAATTACAAGCATTGCGGTTAAAGAAGGTAAGTTAAAAATTTTGAAAGGTGCTGATATATTTGATCTAGTTGAAGAACAAAAATTTATTGGACATAGAGGTGAGGCTGATAACCCTTCGGCAGTTATATTAAGAAATAATAACTTACATATTGAAATTTTAAGAGATCCAAGAGCTTTTAGTGCACAACAAGATCATGCAGGAATTAGTGATATAATTTTAGAAGCTGCTGTATCTACAATTTGTGATAACGAAGATAGTGTTGCTGCAGTTGATGCTGAAGATAAAATTATTTGTTACAGAAACTGGCTTGGATTAATGAAAGGTAATCTTAAAACACAGTTTGAAAAAGATGGTAAATTATTTGAGCGAAAACTAAATCCACACAGAAGTTATATTTCAAAAGATGGGAAAGGACTTAAAATGCACGGAAGAAGTTTGTTGTTAGTTAGAAACGTAGGTCATTTAATGACAAATCCTTCTATAATATTAAACAATGGTAACGAAGTCCCTGAAGGAATTATGGATGCTTTTTTCACTGTAACTGCAGCGATTCACGATTTAAAAAATAAAACAAATTCAAGAACGGGATCAATCTATATAGTTAAGCCAAAAATGCATGGACCAGATGAGACTGAATTTACAGATTTAATTTTTTCTAAAGTTGAGGAAGTGCTGGGTTTAAAAAAATATACTTGCAAAATAGGAATTATGGATGAAGAGAGAAGAACATCATCAAATTTAAAAGAATGTATTAGAACTTTAAAAAATAGAGTTTTCTTTATTAATACTGGATTTTTAGACAGAACAGGTGATGAAATGCACACTTCAATGGAAGCTGGACCAATGATCAAGAAAGGAGATATGAAATCTTCTAAATGGATTTTAGCATACGAAAATAACAATGTTGATATTGGACTAAAGTGTGGTTTGTCAGGAAAAGCTCAAATCGGAAAAGGAATGTGGGCAATGCCAGACAAAATGAAAGATATGATGGAACAAAAGACAGGACATTTAAAAGCAGGAGCTAACTGTGCTTGGGTACCGTCCCCAACAGCAGCTGCTTTGCATTCATTGCATTATCATGAAATAAATATCTTTGATGAACAAAAAAATATTTCTAAAAGAGAAAGAGCAAAACTAGATAATCTTTTAACAGTTCCTATAACAAATAGACCAAATTGGTCAGTGGAAGACATTAATAATGAAATATCAAACTCAGCACAAACATTGTTAGGTTATGTAGTAAGATGGATTGATCAAGGCGTAGGATGTTCTAAAGTTCCAGATATTAATAACATTGGGTTGATGGAGGATAGAGCAACACTTAGAATCTCATCACAACATATCGCTAATTGGATACATCACGGAATCACTACTAAAATTCAAGTTATTGAAATAATGAAAGAAATGGCAATAATCGTAGATAATCAAAATAAGAGTGATCCAAAATATGTCAAAATGAGTGATGACTTCGATAGATCATTAGCATTTAAAACAGCATGTGATTTAATTTTCAAAGGTAAGGAACAACCTTCAGGCTATACTGAGCCTTTGTTACATCAAAACAGATTAAAAAAGAAACTTAATCTGAATTAGAATTTAGATTAGATCTATTTTTAAAAGCTGAAAATAGCGTTCCGTCATCTAAACTTTCGATCTCACCACCTACAGGTAATCCTTGTGCTAATTTAGTAACTTTGGCTTTAGTATTTTTTAAGCTGTCTTGAATATAATAAGCTGTAGTTTGTCCTTCAACAGTTGCACTTGTTGCAAGTATAACTTCTTCTATATTATCTCTATTCACTCTTTCAACTAGAGAATTAATTAAAAGATCCTCTTTTCTTTGTCCAACAGATGAAATAGTTCCTCCTAAAATATGAAAGTATCCTTGATAAATATTTGAGTTTTCAATTGACCACTGATCAGCAATATCTTCTACAACACAAATTTTTGTATATTTTTCTTTTAAACTTTCACAATTAACACACCCATTTAAATTAGATTTTAAAGAACCACATGAATTACACCTAGTTACATTTTTATAAACTTGAGCTAACGTGCTAGCCATAGGTTTTACCAATTCGTCTCGATTATTAATAAGTTTAAGAACTATTCTTTTAGCTGACTTAGGCCCTAGACCTGGAAGTTTTGAAATTAATTTAATTAATTCCTCAATCTCACTAATATTTTGCATTAGTTATAATGGCCATTTGAAACCAGGAATCCCAAAACCTCCTGTGGCTTTCGAAATCTCTTCAGTGGTTTTAGTTTTCAATTGAGATTTTGCACTATTATGGGCAGCAACTATTAAGTCCTCAATTATTGTTTTATCTTCTCTAATAATTTCATCGGATAATTCAATTTTTTGCATCTCACCTTCCCCATCAAGAGTAATTTTAACTGAATTGGAGCCCGAAACTCCCTCAGCTTTAATCTCCTTAATTTTTTCTTGGCTTTCTTTCATTTTAGCTTCAAGCTCCTTAGCTTTATCTAAAATCTTTGTAAAATCAGTCATTTTTTTCCTCTTTTTTTTCAATCAATTTAACGTCTACAAGCTCTGCATCAGTAAATTTTTCCATTACTTTTTTATAGATTTCCGAATTTTTAACTTCATTAATTAATTCATCTTTTTTATTTTTTTGTTTTTCTTTAACTGACATCTCACCTTTAGATTTACTAAAAGTAATAATCCATCTTTCGTCAGTCCATTCATAAAGTTTTAAGGAAAGATCTTTTACAAAATCTTTATCTAAATTATCGTTAAAGGAAATTTCAATTCTATTTCTTTCAAATTTTACAAGGTTTACATTTTTTTCTAATTCATATTTTAATTTAATTTCTTTTTTTTGAGTGCAAATATTAAGAAGTTCATCAAATGAAATTATCAAATTTTTTTCTGTCGTTTTCATCTCTGGTTTAACTTCCAGTTTTTGTTTTTCCTCTTGAGTTACATTTTTTATTTGATTTACTATTCTAGAATTATTCTCAAAATCCTGTTCTTTTTCTTCAATTGGTATCTGACTATCTACATTATCATTACTTTTGTCTTGATCTTTATTTTTCTTAAACTTAATTGAACTTAAATGCATTAATCTTATTAAGAACATTTCAATTGATAGATGTTGGTTAGAAACAATATCTAATTCTTCAAGTGAAGATATTGCAAACTGCCAAAACAATATTAAAACTTCAGAGTCGACTTGGTTAGAAATTTCCTTTATTTTTGAAAACTCTTCATCATTAAGTGAAAAATTTGTGCTTTCCAAGGATAATGAATTAATATTTTTAAAATAATAAAGTATTTCTAAAAAATCATTCATAAATACTTTTGGCTCAACACCTTGATCGTAAATTTTTCTATAAATATTAATAACTTTTTCCTCGTCTGCTCTTAATATTAATTCAAATAAATTAATTAATTGAGACTTGTCGAAATATCCAAAAATTTTTTGAGCTGCATTAAGATCTAATTCTGTTTTTTCATCTAAGCTTAATAAGGCTCTGTCCAATAAAGATAATGCATCTCTTACTGATCCTTCTGATATTTTTACAATTAGTTTTAAAGCTTCATCTGATGCTTTACCATTTTCTTTTTTTTTTATTACTTTAATGAAATCAAATAATTCTGATGATTTAATTCTAGAAAGATCAAATCTTTGACACCTTGAAACTACTGTAATTGGTATTTTTTTAATTTCAGTAGTTGCGAAAATAAATTTTAAATATTCTGGTGGCTCCTCTAATGTTTTTAACAAGGCATTAAATGCTTGTTTGCTAAGCATATGCACTTCGTCAATTATAAAAATCTTATATTTTGCTGACGTTGGACCATATCTAGAAAATTCAATTAGATCTCTTACATCATCTACACCTGTCTTACTTGCAGCATCCATTTCAAGTACATCAATATGGCTAGAGTCAGCTATAGATTTACAACTATCGCATAAATCTTGTTTACATAAATTTTCTATGCCATTTAAACAATTAAGTGCCTTAGCAACAATTCTAGCAGTTGTAGTTTTACCAATTCCTCTTATTCCAGTGAATAAGTAAGCGTTAGGAATTTTATCTGCTTTAATTGAATTTGTTATAGTTTCAGCCACTACCTCTTGGCCAATAAGGTCATCGAAAGTAGTTGGTCTATATTTTAAAGCTAATACTTTAGAGTTATTATTCATTTAATTTAATTTAAGGAGACTAGAACCTGAATAACTGTCTCTACGACTGCTTCCGTTAAGATCTGGTCGGGTTCAAGCAGCATCCACCTCTAGCCTCCAAAACTATTATAGCAGTTAAATTTTCTATTCTACAAGAAAAGATTAATTTTTTTTATCTCTTAACTTATCAGCCTCAAAAACACCTAAGACGTGAAAATCCTCACAATGAAGGCCTAGCTCTTCTAAAGATTTTTGGACTTTTGGGTCTTCAATGTGGCCATCGAGATCACATAAAAAAAAGAATGAATCGAATGTATTTTTTTCAGGATAACTTTGTAATTTAGTTAAGTTTACACCATTGATAGCAAATCCACCTAGAGATTGATAAAGAGCAGCGGGCTTACTTTTAAGTTTAAATAAAAAAGATGTGATATATTTATTATTACCAAGTTCAGGTTGAGAAATATTTTTACCCATTACTAAAAATCTTGTTAAATTACCACTTTCATTTTCAATATTTTTTTTAATAATATCTAGGCCATAAATTTTGGCACTCAAAGAAGATGCTATAGCAGATTGTTTAATATCTTTTGTTTTTGAGATCATTTCTGCAGATCCGGCAGTGTCTGCTCTAATGTGTTCTGCTATATTATTTTCTTTTATAAATTTAGAACATTGAGACAATCCTTGCGCATGAGAATATACTTCTTTTATGTCACTAAGCTTTGCGCCAGGCTGACCTAAAAGATTATGTTCTATTTTTTGAAAATGCTCCTTATAAATGTTAAGTCTGTACTTAAAAATTAAATATTCAATACCAATATTACCTGTGATTCTATTCGACTCGGGAATAATTATTTTACAGTCTGGTTCTAAACTGGCTTTATTAAAGCAATCATCAAACGTTTTGCATGGGATTATTTCTGCATCTGGATCGACTGATAATGCCGCTAAATGCGAATATGCCCCAAAAGCACCCTGAAAATAAATTTTTGTCATTAAGGTTTATATTCCATAATTTTTTTTAAGGCTAGATAATCTTCTTCTGTATCGACTCCTATGGGAGAAGAATTTGCAAGCGCAACATTTATTTCAATATTATTATCTAATGCCCTCAACTGTTCTAGTCTATTCTTAATTTCATTTTTTGATTGATTTAATTCAACAAATTTTTTTAATGTTTCAGTAGAATAACAATAAATTCCTATATGATGATAGATATTTACTACTTCTGAAGATTTCCTCAAAAATTTATTTGCCTTAGAAAACTGATGTTTGTTTAAATTTTCCTTAGTCACAACTTTTACAATATTTTCATTATCTAGATCTTTAAGATCTTTAATTTTAGCAGCAAGAGTACCCATTTCAGATTGATTACTAACCATTTTTTTATTTAAACTTATAATATCCTCAATATCAATTGCCGGCTCATCCCCTTGTAGATTCATTATTAAATCTACATCTTTTAACTCTAATTTTTGCAATGCCTCGTAAATTCTATCAGTTCCTGTTTTGTGGTTTCTGCTTGTTAGAATGGCTCTACCTCCATTTTTGACAACGTCATCTACTATTTCCTGATCCTCTGCAGCAACAATTACTTCACCAATATTTGCCTCCTCGGCTCTTTTAAAAACATGAGATATGATAGAAATATCACTAATTTTTAACAAAGGTTTACCGGGCAGCCTAGTTGCTGATAATCGTGAAGGTATAATAGTCAATGTTTTCATTAATTATTGAATTACTATTATACCCATTAAATAGAAATAGAGGCAAATTTATACATTAAATTTTAGTAATTTTTTAATTTATCGTGATATACGTTCCAAAATAATATTTGAAAAATGGATTCTTTTGAAATTAATAAAATTGTAGCTGCTGTATTAATGGTTGCTCTTTTGGTCATTGGTATTGGCAAATTATCAGATGTCATATTTCATGTGGAAAAACCTAAAACTCCTGGATACGCAGTTGAAGTGGAACAAGCTACAACCGTATCATCATCTTCAAAGACAGCTGTGGAGGAAAAAATTGATATCGCAGCATTGATGGCGATGGGGGATATTGCTTTAGGTGAAAAAGTTTTTAAAAAATGTGCCGCATGTCATTCAATCGTTAAAGGTGGAAAAAATAATATTGGCCCTGCATTATATAATGTAGTTGGAAGGAAAACTGGTGCTGTTTCAGATTATAAATATTCTAAAGCCTTAGCATCATTTGATAAAGAATGGACTTTTGAAGAATTAAATGGTTATTTAATTAAACCTGCTAAATGGATTAAAGGAACAAAAATGGCATTTGCTGGATTAAGAAAAGAAAAAGATAGAGCTTCAGTTATAAAATACTTAAATCAAAATTCAGATAGTCCTGTACCACTACCTTAATTTTCCAAAACAATATAATAAAATACTTTTTTGAACATGAACTCTATTAAGGGCTTGTTGCCAAACGTGAGATTTTTCTCCTAAAAAAACTTCATCGCTTACTTCAGATCCACGAGGCAAGCAATGTAGAAAAATACAATCTTTCTTTGCATTACTCATTAATTTTTTATCTATTTTAAATCTTTTAAATTGTTCAATTTTTTTCTTTTTATTAACTTTATCATTTAGAGATATAACTTTATCTGAAAATATAACATCAGCTCCAGTAGCAGCTTTTTTTGGATCATTATAAATAAATATTCTTTTATTATTTTTCTTTACCCATGCTCTAACTTCCTTGCTGGGTTCAAAATTTTTTGGACACCCTATGTTAAGTTTGAATGAAAATTTTACTGACGCTGCAATTAAACTGTCCAAAACATTATTAGAATCTCCAATCCAGCAAATATTTAATTTTGCAATCGGTTTTTTCTTTATTTCCTCAGCAGTAAAAACATCGGATAAAACTTGAGTTGGATGTGAAGATGGACTTAAACCGTTTATCAACGGAATAGATAAATATTTTTTAAAATCTTCAATTTTTTTGTCACTATCTGTTCTCAACATAAAACCATCGCCATAAGTTGATAGTATTTTAGCTGTATCTGATATACTTTCACCACCTTGACCAAGATGTAATTCGTTCGATCTTAACGTTAAAGTACCGCCTCCAAGTTGCTTTATTGCCAAATAAAAGCTTATTCTTGTTCTAGAACTTGCTTTTTCAAACATTTGAATAAGCATTTTACCCTTTAATGGAGCCCCCTTATCAACCTCTAAAGTGCTTAATTTTTTTCTAAGTTTTTTTCTTTTTTTTGCATCAACAATAATTTTTCTAAGATCTTTAGCTGGTATATCTTTTAAATTTATGAAATGTTTCATCTTAATTTAATTCTGAACAAACTTTTTTAATTATTTTAAGTGATTGATTGATTTCACTTTTTTTTACATTAAGTGGTGGTAAAATTCTAACTACATTTTCAGCTGCTCTTATTGTTAATAAATTATTATCCATTAGTTTCTTTATAAATTTTGTTTGATCTGCTTTTAGTTGTATTCCTATCAGTAAACCTCTTCCTCTTATTTCTTTAATAATATTTGGATATTCGTTATGAATTTTATTAAGATTCAACAAAAAATATTTTGAAATACTTTTTACATTTTTTAAAAATTTCTTGTTTGAAATTATATCCATCACTGAATTACCAACGGTCATTGCTAGTGGATTGCCTCCAAAAGTAGATCCATGAGTTCCAGCTGTCATTCCAGAAGCAACTTTTTTATTCATTAAAACTGCTCCTATTGGAAACCCTCCCCCAATACCTTTTGCAATCGGAACAATATCTGGTTTCACCTTAGATTTTTCAAAAGCAAAAAAATCTCCCGATCTTCCAATTCCACATTGAACCTCATCTAATATTAATAGAATATTTTTTTTATCACAAATTTTTCTAAGCTCTCTTAAACACCAATCTGGAATTACCTTAATTCCCCCTTCGCCCATAATTGTTTCAACCATTATGGCTGCTGTATTTTTTGTAATTTTCTTTTTTAAAGATTTATGGTTACCAAAATCAAAATGATCAAAACCAGTTACTTTTGGCCCAAAACCTTCTGTCATTTTTTTCGAACCACTCGCATATATTGCTGCTAATGTTCTTCCGTGAAAACTATTTTTAATGCATAAAATTCTATTTTTTTTAGGTTTTCCAATAGAGTAGAAATATCTTCTTGCAGCTTTTATAGCAGCCTCAGTTGCTTCTGCACCACTATTTTGAAACATTACATAGTCAGCAAAAGTTTTTTTAGCTAATTTTTTAGCTAGAATTTCTCCTTCTGGAATTTGAAATGCATTTGAAACATGCCAAAGTTTTTTTGATTGTTTATTTACAGCATTTACCAATTTAGGATGTGCGTGTCCTAAGGAATTTACAGCTATACCTTGAACAAAATCTAAATATTTTTTTCCATTGGTTGAAAATAGAAAACTACCCTTTCCATATTTAAATGAAATTTTTTTTCTATTATAATTTTTTGCTAAATAGCTCATAATATTTAATCAGTTTCTATAAATTTTAATTATTAGACACAAGTTATGATTGAAAATACCTATAAACCAATTTTAACTTTTTGTGTTGATAACTATAAGTTTTTGCTTGTTTAATTTCTCTATATATCAGTATATTGTTATACTTATAAATAAAAATACAACATATAGACATGGGTTGGAACGAGGAAAAAGTAAATAAATTAAAAGAACTATGGGGCAAAGGTAACACCGCAAGCCAAATAGCTGAGATTATTGGCGGCATTAGCAGAAATGCAGTGATTGGTAAGGCTCATAGATTAAATCTTTCGGCAAAAATTAAAACAAGAACAGCCACCTCAAACCAAAATTTTGAAAGCTCTTTAGAGGAAAAAAATATAAAAAGCAAAAGAGGAAGAAAAAGTAAATTTAAATCCTTGATAATTGAAAAGGACTTTGAGCCAGAAAACCCTAAACAGTTAGAAGAATTAGATGAAAATTCATGTAAATGGCCAATTGGACATCCAAACGAACAAACATTTTATTTTTGTGGAAGATCCTCATTAAAAGATTTTTCTTATTGTAAATTACATCTTTTATACGCTTACCAGCCAAAAGGTAAAAAAGAAGAAGTTGCAGACAGAGAAGAAGTGCCAGAATTTATTGAGAAAAAAATAAAGTCTGCCTAAAAACTAATTACTGATATTTTTCTTTAAATTTTTATTTGAAAGATATTTTTCTGTCGAAAATTGTCCACCTTCTCTCCACATGTAACAATATTTTTTAACTTCCTGATCAAAAAATCTAACACTTGGGATTCCTATATCGGAATTAGTTTTGTATTTTCCAGATGAAACATTGTCATATTTTAGCAATCTCAATTGATCTCTTGTTAGCAATGGAGTTGGTAAAATTTCAAAAAATCTTGCTGTCAATTCAGCGATTGGTAAAGGGAAGGGCAATAAAATTCTTTTTTTACCAATTAGTATCTGTAATTTTTCTAAAAGCTCTTTGAAAGTTATAACTTCTGGACCAGTACATTCAATTATTTTAGAATAAATATTTTTAGAGATTATATGATAAATTGTATCCGTTAAATCAGAACAATGAATTGGTGCAAATTTTGTTTTACCTTCATAGTAAATTGGGAAAATAGGTAGTCTACTTAGTAAGGTCATAAAGTTGGTAGTAAAATTATCATCTACAGAATATACTACTGATGGCCTCAAAATCGTGGCTAACGGAAAATTTTTTAATACATTACCTTCTCCCTCTAATTTACTTTTTGCATAATCAGAGTCTATTGCATCATTTACCCCTAAAGCAGATAAATGAATAAAATGCTTAAGATCATACTCTTTGCAGAGTTTAGCTAATAAAGAAGGTAGAACTGAATGAATGTTCTTAAATGTATTTCCTCTTTTTTTTTCAAATAAAATTCCAATTAAATTTATACAAATATCTGCTTTTTTAAATAGACTTCTAATTATATTTTCATCAAAAATATTAGCCTCTACTACATCAATATATCCAGCATTAGCCTGAGTTTTAATTATATAACTCTTTTGGTGCACATTTCTTGTTACAACTGTAACTCTATAGTTATTTTTTGTTAGCTTCCTAATTAAGTTACGACCAATTTGACCACTACCGCCAAAAATAAGACAATTTTTTGCTTTCATTTGAATTCCATTATATATGTTTAGAAATGAGTAATAATATTCAACTTCACAAAAATGATTTACCAGATGATTTAGATTTAGGCAATCTAATAGCTATTGATGGTGAATTTATGGGTCTGAATGTCAGACGAGATCCTCTTTGCTTAATTCAAATTTCTTCAGGAAATTCTGATGCACATATAATCCAATTTGATAGGAAAAATTATAATGCGCCAAATTTAGCCAAATTGCTTGCCGATAAAAATACTGCTAAGATTTTTCATTATGGAAGAGCAGATATGGCTCATATTAAATATTATTTAAAAACAGAAACTAATAACATTCTTGATACTAAGATTGCTTCAAAATTGGCAAGATCTTACTCTGATAGCCATTCACTAAAAACATTAATAAAAGAATTTATCAATATAGATATCAGCAAACAGTTTCAAAATTCAGATTTTGGAGGAGAGTTATCTTCTGCACAATTAAAATATTGTGCTAATGATGTAATATATCTTCACAAAATTCATGATGAGCTTTATAAAATTTTAGTAAGAGAGAATAGAGTTAAACTTTACGAAGATTGTTTGAAGTTCATTTCTACTCGAGTAAATTTGGATTTGGCTTTATTTAAAGATGATATTTGGTCCCACTAATGACTAAAAAATTTATACCACTAGCAAAAAAAGTAATTGATCTTGAGATACAAGCATTGCTAAAATTAAAAAAAAAAATTAACAATTCATTTAATAAAGCCGTAGTTGAAATAGCAAAATGTAAATCTAAGGTGATTTTATGTGGTGTAGGTAAAAGTGGATTAATAGCAGCCAAAATATCAGCAACTTTATCTTCTGTTGGCACTCCTTCGTTTAATTTATCTGCAAGCGACTCTTCTCACGGAGATTTAGGAAGTATTTCAAAAAAAGATATTTTAATTTTAATAAGCTATTCAGGTAAAACTAGTGAGCTAAAAAATATAATTCAATATGCAAATAGGAATAAAATTATGCTTATAGGAATTATGTCAAAAAGAGACTCTATTTTATATAAAGCATCAGATATTAAACTTGAAATCCCAGAAGTAAAAGAATCAGGCGGCATTGTTCCAACATCAAGCACTACAGCACAGCTAGCCTTAGGAGATGCTTTGGCAATATCAGCTATGCAATATAAAAAATTTGGTAAATTAGATTTTAAAAAAATTCATCCTGCAGGTAGTCTTGGAGCTCAATTAAAAACTGTTGAAGATATAATGTTAACAGGAAACAAAATTCCTTTTGTAAGAGAAAATTTAAATATGAGAAGTGCCATAAAAATATTAAGTAATAAAAAACTAGGGATTTTAATTGTTCAAAATCACCAAAAAAAAACTATTGGTGTAATAACTGATGGTCAAATAAGACGTTATAGTGAAAAGAA
>CACEFI010000010.1 GCA_902558795.1 uncultured Pelagibacteraceae bacterium
TAATTCAGAAGATGGCTTGATCAAATGGCTTGAGCTTTTACATTATACCGGAATAGCAATTGTTAAAAATGCACCAGTTGAAAAAAATTCAGCTTTTAAAGTTCTCAATAGAATTAGTCATACTAGAGAAACTTTTTTTAAAACCCCATTTGAAGTAATAAATATTCCAAAACCAAATAATTCTGCATATACAGCTCATGCTTTAAGAAATCACATGGATCTTCCTTGGTTTGAAAACCCACCAGGATATCAATTTTTACATTGTTTAGTCAATTCTGCAAAAGGTGGAGACTCATCAGCTGTAGATGCTTTTGCTGTGGCTGAGTATTTAAAAAAAAAAGAAAAAGAAACTTTTGATATTTTGGTAAATACTCCATTAAAATTTAGGGATAAAGACTATACTCAAGAAGCAGTTAGAAGTGTTTATGGAACTGCAATTTCACTTACCAAAGATGGAGATTATAATGACATTCGATATAGTATCGCAACTTTAGATGCACTCGACTGTCATCCTGATTTAATGGACTCAGTTTATAAAGCGCATCATAGGTTTGGTAATTTATTACACGATGCTAAATTTCAAATTAATTTTAGATTAGAACCAGGCGATATATTCTCATTTAATAATAGGAGACTTCTTCATGGTCGAACTGAATTTGATCCAAATTCAGGGCATAGACATCTACAAGGTTATTATATGGACCGAGATGAAATTATTGGAAGACTAAAATACTTGAAACAAATTTAAACCTGAAGTAGAAAATTATTTTACTTTATCAAATATCATATAAAAAAAATTAATTTATTTGTAACAATACTTTAATATTTTTTATATGTTTCCTTTATAAATTTAAAATTTAATTAAGTTTAATTAACGGAGGGAAATAATGAAAAAGATACTAAGTATTTTAACAATACTATTTACATTTTCTTTCACATCTCACAGTTATTCTAAGACAGAGATTCACTGGTGGTATGGAAACAGTGGTTTTCTAGGTGATGTGATTATTGAAATTGCAAATAGATTTAATGCTTCACAAGATCAATATACAGTAATTCCAACAGGTAAAGGAAGTTACGAAGATAACATGGCTGCAACAATTGCGGCTTTTAGAGCTGGAGATCAGCCACACTATTCACAAGTTTATGATGCCGGTGCTGCAATTATGGTAGCTCAGGTAAAAAATGGTGTTGTTATCGGTTTTGAAGAAATGGCAGAGAAATATGGAATTAAAGTTGATGCAGACAATTATATTCCAGGAATTAAAAATTTCTATGCTGACTCTGATGGAAAAATGATAGGGGTACCTTTCAATAGCTCAACTTGCTTAATGTATGCAAACATGGACATATTGAAAAAAGTAGGAATTGAATCAGTTCCAAAAACTTATGAAGAATTTGAGGGTATGGCTCAAAAAATCAAAGATGCAGGATATATTCCTTTGGTTCAAAGTCACTTCCCTTGGATCTGGACTGAAAATTTCTTTTCAAGACATAACTTGTTAATGACTGATGGTAACAACGGTTACGATGCTGTTCCAACAAAAACTTTATTTGCTGAAACAGATGCATTTGTAATGCACTGGAAAAAAGTTAAAGAATGGTATGAAAAAGGATACTATGGTTACAAAGGAAGAGCGTGGGGAGATAATCAAGCTCCTTTCATAGCTGGTGAAGCTGCTTTCTGGTTTGGTTCTGCTGCATCATTTGGTGGAATGAAAGGTGTTGTACCTAACTTTACAGTAAATCATATTCCTTATTGGGATTCTGTAACAGGCGGTAAAGAGTATCCAACGTTTATCGGTGGTGCTGCTAACTGGATCTTAAATGGTCATACAGAAGAAGAGTACAAAGGACTTGCTAAATTCATCGAGTTCATGGGCTCTCCTGAAATGGATCTGTATTACCACAACATGACTGGTTATTCTGCAGTGACTAAAGGTGGAATTGAGTTGGCTGAAACTATTAACTTTTATAGAGCTTCTCCTTATCACAAAGCTGTTGGTGAACAATTAAGCTTAGAAGGTTCGACTATTCCTGGTGGATATAGAGCTGGTAACTGGCCACAAATTCGTGAAGTAATTTATGAAAATGTTGAGCCAATGTTAAACGGTAAGATCTCTATTGAAAAAGGTCTTAAGAACATGGACAAGGGTGCAGCGAAATTGTTAAAACAATTTGCTAAAACTCTTTAAAAAATAATATTAATGAGGAGGATATTAAAGTATCCTCCTCATTTTTATATGTATGAAAAAAGTTCAATTTAAATCTAATTATTCACAATATCTTTTCTTAGCACCTCAGCTAGGTATTTTATTAATATTTTTATATTGGCCAATAATACAAACTTTTAGAGATGCATTTACTATTCAAGATGCATTTGGAATCAGTACTCAATTTGCGGGGATTGATAATTTTTTATTTATTTTTAGTGACCCAGCCTATCTAACAGCGTTTAAGTTTACTATTATTTATAGCTTTGTTATCACGCTAATAACAGGGGCTATTGGATTGTTGCTTGCTGTTCAAGCTAACAATGTAATGCACGGTAAAAGTGCTTACAAAACTCTTTTAATTTGGCCTTATGCAATTGCCCCAGCTGTAGTTGGTGTTATGGCGAATTATTTTTTTAGTGAAAGATTTGGACTTCTTTATCATTTGTTCAATGATCTGTGGGGTTTTAACTGGTATGAAAGTGTCTACGATGCTTATATTTACGTAATTATAGCTGGTTCTTGGAAACAAATCAGTGCTAATTTTATATTTTTCTTAGCTGGTCTTCAGGCTATTCAAGTATCTGTAATTGAAGCGTCAATGATCGATTGCAAAAGTAGTTTTAGAAGGTTTTGGACAATTACCTTTCCATTACTTATGCCTACTACATTTTTTTTAATAATAATTAATATTACTTACGCTTTTTTTGATACATTTGGGATTATTGATACTACGACAATAGGAGCTCCATCTGGGGAAACTAGAACTTTAGTTTATAAAGCTTACATGGATGGATTTAGGGGACTAGATTTAGGAAGTGCTGGTGCTCAATCAATAATGATGATGTTAATTGTTTTATTTATTACGATTTTTCAATTTAGATACATTGAAGGAAAGATACATTACAATTAATGACTAGATTATTCACATCAAACTTATCACATTTAATTTTATTCGTTGGAATATCAATTATGATAATTCCTGTATGGATGATTTTTGCTAGTTCAACCCACACAAGTTCATTTATTAATACACACGGACTTCAGTTTTTTTTAGGCGATAGCTTTCAAGAAAATTACTTAAGGGTTTTGTTGTATAAAGGAGGTTTCTTTAAAGAAATAACAGCTTTAAAAATGTTTCTTAATAGTTTTATAATGGCAACAGGAGTAGCCTTGTTATCAGTTGTTACCTCTCTTATGGCCGCATACGCTTTAGTCTATTATAGAACTAAATATGCAACATTTTTATTCTGGTTAATTTTTATTACTATTTTGGTTCCTCTAGAGTTAAGAATTTTTCCTACTTATTCAGTTATGGCTAAACTTAATCTGGTAAATTCTTATTTTGGATTAATTGTTCCTATTTCAGCTTCAGCTATTGCAACTTTATTTTTTAGACAATTTTATAGAACAGTTCCAGATGAATTACTTGAGTCAGCAAAATTAGATGGTGCAAGTACTTGGAGATTTTTTATTGATTTTTTAGTTCCATTATCAAGAACAATGATTGTAGCTATGTTTATTTTTATGTTTGTCTTTGGTTATAATCAATATCTATGGCCACTATTAGTTACATCCTCAGAACAGTATTGGACAGTAGTAATGGGATTAAAAATGATGTCAGGATCAATCGTACATCGTTTTGCTTTTGTAATTATGTCTATGGTTCCACCAATTTTAATTATAATTATTTTACAAAAACATTTTATTAAGGGAGTATTTCAAGATAAATGAAAATTAAGCCACTTCAAATTTCAGCTCACATTATTCTGCTACTAGGCGTGTTATTGATGGTTGTTCCAATTTGGATATCTTTTGCTAGCTCGACTCACGATACAGTAACTATATTAACAGAAGGTATGAAATTTAATATTGGTGAGCACTTTTCTAGAAATTACAATGAGGTTTTAAATGAAAAAGGTGGGTGGTCAGAGGAAGTTACTGCAGCAAAAATGTTTATTAATAGTTTTATAATGGCATTAGGAATAGCGACCCTTAAAGTAACTATTTCAGCAATGTCAGCGTATGCTCTCGTTTATTATAGATTTAAATTAGCTGTACCTATTTTTTGGTTAATTTTTATTACTTTACTTGTGCCTTTGGAGGTAAGAATTTTTCCAACATATAAAATTGTATCGGATTTAGGTTTAACAAATTCTTATACTGGTTTAATTCTTCCATTAGTTGCATCTGCAACAGCAACCTTTTTCTTTAGACAATTTTACAGAACTATCCCAGATGAGTTACTCGAGTCTGCAAAGCTTGATGGCGCAAATAGTTGGAGATTTTTCTTAGATTTTTTAGTTCCATTGTCAAAAACTATGATTGCAGCAATGTTTATATTTATGTTTGTTTATGGATATAGCCAATATTTATGGCCATTAATCATGACAACAAGTGAAAAATATTGGACAGTTGTAATGGGAATGAAGATTATATTTACAGAGAGTTATGAAGGTGTTGCTCTTCCAAGAACAGCAGAAAGATTTGCATATATTATTTTATCAATGATACCTCCAGTATTAGTAGTAGTAATTTTACAAAAATGGTTCATAAAAGGATTAATTCAAACGGAAAAATAAATGAGCTTTTTAGATTTAAAGAATGTAACTAAAATTTATCCTAATGGAACTAAAGCAGTCCATGAAACTTCTTTAAGTGTTGAAGAGGGTGAGTTTATGGTTTTTGTTGGTCCAAGTGGATGTGGTAAATCTACTTTATTGAGAATGGTGGCCGGTTTAGAAGATATTACAGAGGGAGAAATTACTCTCGATGGAAATTTGATAAACGAAGTAGATCCATCTGAAAGAGATATTGCAATGGTATTTCAAAATTACGCTTTATACCCACACATGAATGTTTACAACAATTTAGCTTACGGGTTGAAAAACAGAGGTATTGATAAAAAAGATATTGAACAAAAAGTTAATGAAGCAGCAAAACTTTTACAAATTTCAGAGTATTTGGAAAGAAAACCATCAATGCTGTCAGGTGGTCAAAGACAAAGAGTTGCAATGGGAAGAGCTATTGTTAGAAATCCAAAAATATTTTTATTTGATGAGCCCTTATCAAACCTTGATGCAAAATTAAGAATTCAAATGAGACTTGAGATTAAAAAACTTCAACAAAAAGTAGGTGTAACAAGTATATTTGTTACTCATGATCAAACTGAAGCTATGACGCTTGCTGATAAGCTGGCTGTTATTAATAACGGAGTGATAGAACAACTTGCGACACCAATTGAAATTTACAATAACCCAAAATCTTTATTTGTTGCCGGATTTATAGGATCTCCTCAAATGAATTTTATCGAAGGTGAATTGAAAAATAATACATTGTCCGCTGAAGGTTTTGAAATTAAAAATGTAAAAAGTGATTTCAATGGCGACATTACACTTGGAATAAGACCTGAGCATTTATCCCAATCAGATAATGGTTTAATAAATTTAAATGTAGACCTAGTAGAACAGTTAGGGTCAGATAATCTTGTCTATGGTCAATTAAAAGACAAAAAAGATTTCTGCTATAGATGTCCAGGAAATCTAACAATCAAAAAAGGTGATAAGCTTAGTCTCAATATTGATAACGAAAACTATTTTATTTTTGACAAAAGCAGCGGTAAACGAGTTAATTAAATTTGATTTTATCTAAACCAAACCATATTAAAATTTATGGTCACCGAGGAGCCAGAGGGGATCTTCCTGAAAATACCTTAGAGAGTTTTAAATATTTGTTTGATAACGCTATTAACGCTTATGAAACAGATATTTTAATTACTAAAGATCTTATACCCGTTATTACACATGATTTTAGATTAGATCCTAGTTTAACTAAAGATGAAGAGGGGAATTGGATAACGGATGAAAATATTAAAATTTTTGATTTAACATATGAAGCAATTTCAAAATTTGATGTTGGTTCACTTAACAAGTTAACACGATATGGAAGAAGATTTGTTAATCAAAGAAGTTTAGAAAACCAAAAAATTCCTAAACTGTCTGAATTATTAGACTTATCCTCAAAAAATATATCAGAAAACTTATTAATAAATTTAGAAATTAAATCTACACCTGATGAAGAAAATCTGACACCAGATCCAGAGGATACGGTAAGATTAGTTGTTAAAGAGATAAATAAATCAAATTTAAAAGATAAGATAATCATTTCGTCATTTGATTGGAGAACATTGACAGAAATTAAAAATCATTACCCTGAAATTTCTAGAGCTTATTTAACCTATCAACAAAAGACAGGAGTAAAAATTAAAAATACTATCTATAATAGGTCTCCATGGATAAGTTACTTACCATTTTTTGAAAATTATGAACTGCCAAAAATTATAAAATCACAAGGTGGAGAAGCTTGGCATCCATACCATAAAGATATTACAAAAAAACTAGTAGAAATTTCTCATCAAGAAGATTTGCCAGTAAATGTATGGACAGTAAATAAAGAATACGACATGTTAAAAATGGTTGAGTATGGTGTTGATGGTATCATGACAGATTATCCATTAAGGCTAAAAGAAGTTTGTGAGAAAGAAAATATAAACTGGTTCTAATTTACTTTAATGGATTTAAACATAGTTAATGACGAAAAAAAATTTTTAGCAGGTAAACTCGAAGGATATACTTTAAAAGGTGCGGAAAATAAATTTGACGATAAAGGAACCCCTTTACCATTTCCTGGGTGTACAATAATTTGTAACATTCCTCTCAATAGCTATTTATCTGACCAGATAATTAGTTTTCAAAAAAAGATGAAAAATTTTAATCCTGAACAAACTTATTTCTATTTACCACCATCTAGTTTTCACATGACATTATTTGATTGTTGTAATTTAAATACAAAAAATACTAATTATTGGCCATCAAACATAGATCCCAATATAGATTATAAAGATGTAGCTATTGAATTAAATAAAAGAATTCAGAACTATATTTTTCCAGAAAAATTGAATCTTAAATTAAAAATGTTTTTTGGTGGTTATAGTATTATTTTAGAACCATTTTCTGAAAAAGATGAAAAAATTTTAAGAAATTGTAGAAACGAACTAAGCAGTCTTTTAAAAATCAAATTTGAAAATCATCACAGATATACTTTTCATATTACTTTGGCATATATTTTAAGAGAGCTCAAAGAAGATGAAATCAAAAAATTATTAGAATTTAATAAAGATCTATTTCATGAGTTTGATAAAAAATTTCCTAAAATTATTTTAAATAAACCTGAAATGTCAACGTTTGATAATATGTTAGAATTTAAAAGTATTAACCAGATACTTTAGAAAATGCGCAAACTTTATTTCCATCAAGATCTCGAACATAACAATAATAATCACCTGATCTAATTCTAGGCGCTCCCTCATCTTTTCCACCTAGCTTTATTCCAGTATTATAAAAATTGTTCACTAAATCTTTTGAATTAACTAAAAAGGATATCTGGGTTCCATTTCCAAAAGTTGCTTTTTCGTTATTAACTGGGTTAGTGACATAGAACTCAACTTCATCAGGCTTTTCTTTTGATGCATAGCCAGCGTATTTTTCATTCATTACTACTCTTTGTAATTCGATTGTATCGAGTAGTATGTCATAAAATTTAGTTGCTTTGTCAAGATTGTTTGTGCCAACCATTACAAAGCCGATCATAAATTATTTCCAGCCCGTGACTGTTTTTACTTCTAGATATTCTTCAAGACCCCAGACACCACCTTCACGACCATTTCCAGATTGTCTATATCCACCAAACGGAGTACCTGCATCTGCAGCGTTTCCATTTATATAAACACATCCTGATCTTAATTTTTGTGCAACACGATGAGCTTTTACTTTATCCTCAGTTTGTAAGTAATTTCCTAAACCATAAGATGTATCATTAACAATATTTATAGCTTCTTCTTCTGTGTCAAATGGAATAATTGATAGTACAGGACCAAAGATCTCTTCTTTAGCTATTCTCATTTCATTTGTTACGTTTGTGAATATTGTCGGTTTAATAAAATAACCTTTATTTAGACCATTAGGTAGTTCAGGTCCGCCAGCAGCTAATGTCGCTCCTTCTGAAATACCACTTTCAATTAAACTTATAATTTTATCATATTGAGTTTTTGAAATTACAGGACCAATGTGATCTCCTTTTTTAGAGGCTTGATCAACTTGAATTTTATTTGCCTCATCTACCGCATCCTTAACAGCTCTTTCATAAATAGATTTTTCAACCAACATTCTCGTTGGTGCATCACAAGATTGACCTGAGTTACTCATCACATTTCGAATACCATCTCGTACTGCATCTTTATAACTGTCAGCGAAAACAATATTTCCACCTTTGCCACCTAGTTCGAGACACACTCTTTTAATTGTATCGGCTGCATTCTTTGAAATTAATCTACCAGCTCTTGTGGAGCCGGTAAATGAAACCATATCAATATCTGGGTGACTAGAAATTTGTGATCCGACTCCAACTCCATCTCCGTTAACCAGATTAAACACACCATTTGGAAAACCTACTTCGTCAATCATCTCTGCAAATAACATTCCTGAAATAGGTGCAATTTCGGAAGGTTTTAAAATCATAGTACAACCAGTTGCAAGTGCCGGAACAACTTTAAGAGCTATTTGATTTATAGGCCAGTTCCATGGAGTAATTAATCCACAAACTCCAATTGGCTCATAATAAATATGATTATTAGATTTTTCATCAAAGTGTTCATCAAATTTAAAATCTTTTAATCTTAAAATAAAATCTTCTAAATGATCTCTACCAGAAGCTGTTTGAACATCAGTTGACCAATCCATTGGTGCACCCATCTCCAAAGAAATAGCCTCAGCCATTTCGCCAAATCTTTTTTTATAAACTAATAATAATTTATTTAGTAAATTTAGCCTTTCTTCCTTGCTTGTATCTTTCCAGGTTTCAAAAGCAATTTTTGCTGATTTTACTGCTAAATCAGTGTCTTCTTTTGAACCTAAAGAAATAACAGCAAAAGGATCTTCATTACATGGATTGATTACTTCTAAATCATTTTTTTTAATTGGATCAACCCATTGACCATTTATATAAAATTTTCTTTTATCTAACATTTTATATCATAACACATTTATTGAATTTCATATCCTTTTTCCTCTGGCTCATTATCAATCAGCTCACTTGGAAAACCATTAGCTCTAAAATTAATATTGTTTAAATCTTCCATCCTTTTTACAATCATTGATGACCAGGCTCTAGATCCATATTTTTTTTGACCATCTTTAAATATTCTAACTATTTGTGGAGAAATTTCTAAAGGAGCATCTAGTTTTTTTGCAAGATTATCAAACAGACTTGTATCTTTTAAAACTAAATCCATTGTAAAATTTATGTTGTATGATCCATTTAATATAACCTGACTTTCAGTTTCATGTACAAATGAGTTACCGGAAGAAATAGCAATTCCTTTATAGGTTTTTGCAAGGTCTAAATTAGATTTTTTTGCAATAGTCCAAGCTTCACCTAAAGCAACCAAATGTACAGAAGCTAAGTAATTTGTAATCACTTTTAATACACTTGCAGAACCGAGCTCACCTGTATGCAATACTTTTCTGCCCATAACTGTTAATGCAGGTAAAATTTTTTCAAATGCTTTTCTTTCTCCACCAACAAATATAGCAATATTGCCTGTAGCTGCTCTATGACATCCGCCACTCACAGGTCCATCCATTGGTATACCTTCTTTGGCAATTACTTTTTCACCAAGTCTTTTAACTTCATTTTCATCTGTAGTGCTCATTTCTATCCAAATTTTATTTTTCGATAAACCATTTATAATTCCATCATCAGCCTCCATCACTTCAGCAGATACCTCAGGAGAAGGAAGAGAAGTAATTATTAAATCATTTTTTTCAGCTAATTCTTTTGGAGATTTTGCAACTTTAGCCCCTAAGTCTTTAAAATGATTTGTTACACTATCATCTAAATCCCTTACCGTAAGATCAAAGTTATTTCTTAATAAACTTTCAGCAAGCTTACCTCCAACATTACCTAAACCAATAAATCCTATTTTCATTTTGTTACCTCATCTTTTTTTGTTTTTGTAAATACAATTAAAATCACACCAACTATTATTATTGCACCACCTACAAATAACTCTGGAGTTGGTTTTTCTCCCAAAAGAAAAATAGCAGCAAGTAAACCTGTTGGAGGTATACCCATAGTAACAATTGGAAGCACTTTATAAAGTGGGTTGTTTTTTAAAACATAATAGAAACAACCATAAGTAATTGGCTGCATAATAAAGCCAATATAAATTGCAATGATCCAGTGATCAACTTTGGCATTTGTTAAATAATTAATTGTATTTCCGTCAATTATTGCAGAAAGTATTACTAAAACTGGTCCAGAGAATAATGCCAACCAAGCAACCAAAGCTAGCGGATTTATTTCTTTACTTAAAGGTTTAACCATAACTTGTCCTAGAGCCCATACAGCAGATCCTAAAATTGTCAGACCAATTCCAATAAATTTTCCATCTAAATTAGGAGATCCAGTTAAAATATAAACACCAACAAAGGCAATGGCTATTCCAACTAAAGCTCTAATAGTTGGTTTTTCTTTTAGCATGAAGTAGGCAAAGATAACTCCAAAAGG
The DNA here is from genome assembly GCA_902558795.1 of uncultured Pelagibacteraceae bacterium. Lineage (GTDB taxonomy): Bacteria > Pseudomonadota > Alphaproteobacteria > Pelagibacterales > Pelagibacteraceae > Pelagibacter. The sequence continues at coordinate 10,839 of CACEFI010000010.1, forward strand.
AACTTCTGTTTGAACAAGTAGTACAGCTGCAGATGCATCTATTAAATCTAACCCAGAATAAGTAATACTGTATTGTAAGGTATTAGCTACTAATGACGCTGCAAATATTCTTTTTAAATATCCTTTTGGAATTGGAAACCACCAAATTAATAATGATGCAGCAAACATAAATCTTATACCCATTAAAAGGATCGGTGGGAAAGACTCAAATGCTGGTTTTGCTATAACAAAACCAAAGCCTAAAAAAATAGGTACTAAGGATGCAACAAAAGTATCTTTCAAATTCATGCCGTTGTTTTTAATACTAATGATTATTAAAGAACTTATGATATATTCACTTTTTAAAATATGAATTCAACAAAAATAGATCCAAAATATATTACCAAATCAAATCCAAGAATTGGACTTATTGCACTAGCAAGCGATTTTATGATTGAAAGGGATTTTATAAACGTAATTAAAGATAGAGAAGTTGATTTCTTTGTAAATCGAATTGAGTGCTACAATCCACTGACAAAAGAAAATTTGATCAAAATGTCAAATAAGGTTACTGAGGTAACAAAAGATATATTGCCTGATCAGGATATTGATTGTGTTGTCTATGGCTGTACATCTGGAACAATAGCTGCAGGGTACGACTCTATTGAGAAAAAAGTAAAAGCTGCAAAACCTATGGCAGAGGTAACAACTCCAAGTACTGCTGCAATTAAGGCTTTAAAGAAATTAAATATAACTAAAGTAAGTCTGTTTACACCTTATAGCAAAAAACTTAACGATGAAGTTTTGGACTATTTTAAAGAGGAAGGTTTTGAAATCACTTCAAATTCTTACTTTGATATAGAATCTGACTATGATATTGGAAAAGTAGATCAGGATTATTTGTATAGTGTTTTATCTGAAATTGATTTAAATGGAGCTGATGCACTTTTTGTATCTTGTACTGCTTTACCGGTACTGCCAATAATTGATAAATTAGAAAAAAAATTAAATACCGTAGTTTTATCTAGCAATCAGGCGTTGATCTGGGATACTCTTGTTAAAATAAATAAAAATAATTCAATAAAAGGTTTTGGAAAATTGTTTAATAATTAACTTTATGGATTTTACAAAAGAAGAATATCAGAGAAGGTTAAAAAAAGTTCAAAAAATGATGCAGGAAAAAGGCATCGAATTATTAATTTCACACGATACGAATAATTTAAATTATTTGACAGGATATGATGCTTGGTCTTTTTATTATGCTCAATGTGCAATTGTACATGTGAATGCGGAAGAGCCTTTATGTTTTGTAAGAGCTCAGGATGCAGGAGGCGCTTATATAAAGACATACCTTAAAGATGAAAACATTATTGTTTATGATGAAAATTATATTCATACGTGGCCCAAACATCCTTACGATTATTTAGTTCAAGTAATTAAAGAAAAAAAATGGGACAATCTATCTGTTGGAGTTGAAATGGATGCTCATTATTACACAGCTTTTTGTCATGAAAAAATTAAACAGGGTCTTCCTAATGCAAAAATTTTAGATAGTGACAGACTTGTTAACTGGGCAAGATTAATAAAATCTGATGCTGAAATTGGATACATGAAGTCTGCAGCTTTAATTTCTCAAAAAGCGATGAAAACTGCAATGGATGTAATTAATCCAGGTGTAAGACAGTGTGATGCAGTAGGAGAAATTCAAAAAGCATTATTTTATGGAACAGAAGAATTTGGTGGCGAGTATTCAAGTATAGCAACTTTACTGCCAACAGGAAAAGGAACCTCAGCTTCACATTTAACAGCAACACAGGATAAATTTGTGGAAGGTGAAGCAACTATTATTGAATTATCAGGTGTTTATAAAAGGTATCATGCCCCAATGGCTAGAACAGTATTGCTTGGAAAACCTGATCAGCTGAAGATTGATACTATGAAGAAAACTATAGAAGCTTTAGAAACAGGTATTAGTGCAGTAAAACCTGGAAATACTGCTGATGATGTTGCACAAGCTTTTTGGAAAATATTAGACAAATACGGTATCGATAAAAAATCTAGAACTGGTTATTCAATTGGAATTGGTTATCCACCTGATTGGGGAGAGCACACTCTTAACATATATAAAGGGGACATGACAGTTCTTGAGCCAAATGTTTGTTTTCATATGATTGCGGTTATGCAATTTGGTAATTGGGGAGTAGAAGCGTCTGAGGCTATTAGAGTTACAGAGAATGGTAGTGAATTATTTTGCAATATGAGCAAAGAATTACACATTAAATAAATTACTTGATTATCAATCTAACAAATGTTTTAAAGTCATATGGCTAATGATCACTTCGTAAGATTCGAAAATGTAGATAAAAGTTACGACGGTAAACAACTTGTTGTAAAAGGTTTAAATCTAGATATCGAGGAAGGTGAATTTGTTACAATGCTTGGACCATCTGGTTCAGGTAAAACTACTTGCCTAATGATGTTAGCTGGATTTGAAACACCAACTAACGGACAAATTTATTTAGATAACAAAGTTATCTCAGATATTCCTCCTCACAAAAGAGGAATTGGAATGGTATTTCAAAATTATGCTTTGTTTCCTCATATGACAGTTTATGAAAATTTAGCATTTCCATTAAGAGTTAGAAAAATTCCAAAAGATGAGGCAGACAAAAAAGTTGATAAAGCATTATCAATGGTATCTCTGCAAGGCTTTGAAGCTAGAATGCCGATGCAGTTATCTGGTGGTCAACAACAAAGGGTAGCTGTTGCAAGATCATTAGTATTTGATCCACAATTAGTACTAATGGATGAACCTTTGGGAGCTTTAGATAAAAATTTAAGAGAAAGTATGCAATATGAAATTAAACATATTCATGAAAGTATTGGCGTAACTGTCGTATATGTAACTCATGATCAAACCGAAGCTTTAACTATGTCAAATAGAATTGCAGTTTTTAATGATGGAAAAGTCCAACAACTTTCTAGCCCTGATGAATTATACGAAAGACCAGTAAATTCATTTGTTGCAGAATTCATTGGTGAGAATAATACTTTTGCTGGTGAAGTAACAGATGTTTCGGGTGATAAATGTAAAGTTAAATTAAATTCAGGCACAGAAATTTTAGCAAACCCAATTGTTGCAAAATCAAAAGGAGAAAAAACTACAGTATCTCTTAGACCTGAGAGAGCATTAATTGATCCAGATACTAAAATGGATAATAATCACAAAGGTAAAATTGAAGAGGTTATCTACCATGGTGATCACACTAGATTAAGAGTAGATTTATTGGGAAATAAAGATTTTATACTTAAAGTTCCAAATAGCTCAAATAGAATGGATATTAAAGAGGGTAGAGAGATAAATATTGGCTGGAACAGTATTGATTGTAGAGCTTTAGATCCAAAATAAAATTATCTACATTCCAAAAACCTCAATTGAATCAGTATTAAAATGACCTGTTGACTTAATCAGTCAATTTTGTTGTACTTTTATTTTATAAAACAACGTTAACGTTAAATAGGAGAATAAATGAAAACATTAAGTAAATTATTACTTACTCTTTCTTTTGTACTTTCTGTAACAACTTCAGCATTTGCAGTTACTGTAGTGTCTTGGGGTGGAGCTTACACAGAGTCACAAAAATTGGGTTATGGTGATCCTACAGCTGCAAAGCTTGGAATACCTGTTGATTGGGTAGACTACACTGGTGGATTATCTGAAATAAAAGCTCAAAAAGAAGCTGGTAAAATAACTTGGGACATCATTGATGTATATGCAAAAGATACAATCATTGGATGTGACGAAGGTATTTTCCATGAATTCGATTTTGATAAAGATTTTGCTCCTGCTCCGGATGGAACACCTGCAAGTGAAGACTTCTTCACTGGTATGCCTTCTAAGTGTGCAGTTGGAAACATTCTTTACTCTTGGAACTTTGCTTATAACGATGCAACAATTGGTGATAAAAAACCAACTTCGTTAAAAGACTTTTTCAACACTAAAAAGTTTCCTGGTAAAAGAGCTATTTATAAAGGTGCAATGTCTAACTTAGAAATTGCTATCACTGCAGATGGTGTAAATCCTGGTAAAGGTTCTGACCTAACTTACAGAAAACTTGAAGCAGATGGCGGTATTGATAGAGCTATGAATAAGCTTAAAGCACTTTGTACAGATCCAAATGGTGGATGTGTATTCTGGAATGCTGGAGCTCAACCACCAGAACTACTAGCTAACGGTGAAGTGGTAATGGCTACTGGTTGGAATGGTAGATTCTTCAATGCGCAAATGGAAGGAACTCCACTTGTACAAGTATGGGATGGACAAATTCTTGACTATGAATATTTTGCATTAGTTAAAGATGGTCCAGGTTATGCTGATGGTTCAGCTATGAAAGTACTTAGAGAAATGACAAGTACTGAAATGTTAGCTGGAAGTGCTAAGTATATTGCTTACGCACCTTGGAGAAAATCTTCAATCGCTATCATGGAAGCTGGAGAGCCTTGGTTTAAAGATGGTAAAACTAATATGGTACCACATATGCCAACAGCTCCTGCTAACACAAAAAGATACATCCTAATGAACCCTGATTTCTGGGCAGATAACCAAGATGAAATCGGTGAGAAATGGGAAGCTATGAAAGCTGGTCTATAATTTAGTTTTATAGAATAGTTTTTTATACTATATTAAAAGGGCAGTTATTTATAACTGCCCTTTTTTATTATGAGCCAAGAACAAATATTATCATCTGACGGAATACCTTTAGAGGAAAGTCTAAAGAAAGCAGAAAGAAAAAATAAATTAAAAGCATTTTTTCTGGTTGGACCCTTACTCTTATTTCTTTTGATTACTTTTGTATTCCCAATTGGTGATATGCTGTTTAGAAGTGTTGATGATCGAATGATTACAAAAATGCTTCCGAATACTTTTAAAGCATTAGAGACTTGGGATGGCGAAGAATTACCAAGTGAAGAGGTATACAAAGCTTTTTATGATGATTTTTATCCTCTAGCAATGGCTAAAAAATCAGGAAAATTATACCAGAGATTAAATTACGAAAAATCAGGTTTTAGTAGCGGATTAAAGAAAACAAATAGGAAAATTAAAAAATTTGAAAAGGCTAATTACAAAGAGCAGTTCATGAAAACTCATAAAATTTGGAGAAAAGTTGAATACTGGACTGCCTTAAAAAATACTGCACCTAATTGGTCTTATGCAAAATATTTAAAGGGACTAGATCTAAAATTTGACGAGGATAGAAATATTGTTCAACAAGATGAAGATAGAAGAATTCATAAAATTCTATGGATGAGGACACTTAATGTTGCTTTTTGGGTAACTGTATTTTGCTTCATTCTAGCTTATCCAATCTCACATTTATTGGCAACTTTACCTATGAAATATAGTAATTTGTTAATGATTTGTGTGTTACTTCCATTTTGGACATCACTCTTAGTTAGAACTTCAAGTTGGATGGTGTTACTTCAGCAGCAAGGCCCAGTAAATGATTTAATTGTCTGGCTAGGTCTCGCCGCAGACGATAACAGGCCTGAACTAATGTATAATGTTATTGGTACCTTTGTTGCAATGACACAAATACTTTTACCTTTTATGGTTTTGCCTTTGTATAGTGTAATGAAAACTATTTCACCAAGCTTAATGAGGGCTGGAAAATCTTTAGGAGGAACTCCTTTGATTTCATTCATTAAAATTTACTTCCCATTAACAATTCCTGGAATTGGGGCAGGGTGCTTATTAGTTTTTATTCTTGCTATTGGATATTATATTACACCAGCGTTAGTTGGTGGGGCTAGCGGATCACTAATTAGTAATACAATTGCATATCACATGAAGAGTTCACTAGATTGGGCTTTTGCTTCAGCACTTGGAACAATGTTATTGGTTGGGGTTTTAGCAATTTATTGGGTATATAACAAACTTGTTGGAATAGATAATATTAAACTTGGATAATTAACTTATGGCATTACCTAATCACACACCTTGGAACTATAGAGTTTGGCACTACACTTACCTATTCTTTTGTGGTTTAGTTTTTTTCTTTTTAATTGCACCTTTGTTTGTAATTTTACCTCTTTCATTCAATGCTGAACAATACATTCACTTTTCGGCAAAAATGTTGGCTCTTGATCCTGAAGGATTTTCTTTAAGATGGTATGAGGATATGATCTATGGAACTAAAAATCCATGGGGCTTAGCTACAAAAAACAGTTTAATCATTGCTTTCTTTGCAACAATTGGTTCTACCGTCTTAGGAACAGTTGCTGCTTTAGGTTTAAGCAGCAGACATATGCCCTATAAAGCTGCTTTCATGGCGTTATTAATTTCACCCATGATTGTACCATTAATTATTTCTGGAACAGCGATATTCTTTTTCATGGCTAAAGTTGGTTTAGCAGCAACACACACAGGAATTATAATTGCTCATATTATATTAGGAACACCATTCGTAGTGATTACTGTAACTGCTACTTTAACTGGTTTTGATCATAGTGTTACACGTGCAGCTGCAAGTTTAGGAAGCAATCCAGTAAATACTTTTAGAAAGATTACATTACCTTTAATTATGCCAGGTGTTATCTCTGGAGCTTTGTTTGCATTTGTAACCTCTTTTGATGAAGTTATAGTGGTGTTATTTTTAGCTGGCTTAGACAATACTACAATCCCAATTCAAATGTGGGTTGGGCTAAGAGAACAATTAAGTCCAACTATTTTGGCAGTTGCGACATGTTTGATAGTTATGTCTACATTAATACTTGTAAGTGCTGAGTTACTTAGAAGAAGATCTGACAGACTTAGAGGAATTAATAGATAATCAATTTACAGGTCAATTTTTTTTCAATATAAATTTCTTCTCAAAGATTAATTATGGATATCAAAAAAGTTGTAGTAATTGGATCAGGAACTATGGGCAGTGGAATAGCAGCTCATCTATGCAATGCAAATGTGCCAGTTACATTATTGGATCTCACCACCGAGATTTCTGAAAAGGCAAGAGATAGAATATTTAAGTCAAAACCGCCGTTATTATTGGATAAATCTCAAATTGATAATATTAAAGTAGGCAATATTGATGATAATTTTGATGTTGTTAAAGAAGCAGATTGGGTAGTTGAAGCGGTAGTTGAAAGAATTGATATCAAACACAATATTTATGAAAAAATTTTTAAAAATAGAAAACAGGGTGCTATAGTTTCATCTAATACATCATCTATCCCTATTAAAGTTTTATCTGAAAAGTTAACATCAGAAGAAAAAAAAGATTTTTGTATTACTCATTTTTTTAATCCAGTCCGATACATGGGGCTGTTAGAGATTGTTAAAAATGAGAATAATGATTTAGATAAAATCAATTCTCTTAAAAAATTTTGTGAAATAGAATTAGGAAAAGGAGCTATCGTTTGTAATGATACTCCAGGATTTTTAGGAAACAGAATAGGTGTTTTTGCAATGCAAGTTGCAATGACCGAAGCTTTTAAAATGAAACTTAGTATCGAAGAAGCAGATGCAATATTTGGAAGACCAATGGGAATTCCAAAAACAGGAGTTTTTGGCCTTTATGATTTAATTGGAATTGATTTGATGGCTGATGTGCTCAAAAGTTTTATAAAAGAATTATCAGAAAATGATCCTTTCCAAGAAGTTGCTAAAGAAATCCCTCTAGTAAAAAAATTAATTGAAACAGGTTATACTGGTCGAAAAGGTAAGGGTGGATTTTACCGAATGAATAAAACTGGTGCATCCAAGGTTATGGAAGCAATAGATCTAGAAACTGGCGAGTATTCCGTAAGTCAAAAAATTAATGTGGGTTCAGATAAAGTAGATTTAAAATCTTTAATTTCAAGAGATGATAAATTTGGTGAGTATGCTTGGTCTGTTATTTCTAAAATCATAAAATATTCGTCATCTTTAGTGCCAGGAATTACTAAAGATTTTAATGACATAGATGAAGCAATGAGATTAGGTTTCAACTGGGCAAAAGGCCCATTTGAAATGCTAGAAGAGATTGGTGTTGAAAACTTTTTCAATAAAATTGATGAATTTGAGGGAAATGATTTTTTAGAAAATTTATCCAAAAGTAAAAACCAAGATTTTTATGGTTCTAGACAAAAATATACTGAGATTGAAACATTAGGAAAAGTTAAGAAAAAAGCAATTAGTGTTGATGGAAACAATTCTGCTCAAGTTTATCGTTTTAACGATTATAATATAGTTGAGTTTACCACTAAAGCTAACGCACTTGATTATGACTCAATGGATGCACTTAAAAAAGCAACTGACAAACCTCTAATTATTATTAATGAAAGTATGCAATTTTCTGCTGGTGTGAATTTAACCTATACGATGGATTTTGCGAACAAGGGTGATTTTAAATCAATTGAAAAATTTATTAAATATTTTCAAGAAACATGTAAGCACTTAAAATATTCTGAACATCCAGTAATTTCAGCACCTTCTGGCTTAACTCTTGGTGGAGGATTTGAGGTGATGGTGCAAAGTAATTTTGTAGCCTCACATACAAATATTGTTGTTGGTTTGGTCGAAACTATTGTTGGCTTAATTCCAGCAGGTGGCGGATGTAAAGAAATGCTAGCAAGATGGCTCGATACAAACGAAGCTAAAAAAGACCCTAATTACGCTCCACTTAAAGTATTTGATATAATTGGGTATGGTAAAACTGCTACTTCACCAGTTGAAGCAGAACCCATGAAGTATTTAAAACCTGAAGATAAAAAAATTATGAATAGAAATAGTTTATTAGAGGTTTCATTAGAAATTTTGAGTAAAAACAAAGATTTTAAATCACCATCAGAAGAAAAATTTAATCTTCCAGGAAAGATAGTTCTTCCTGAAATGAATAAAATTTTAGAAAAATTATACAATGACAAGATTATTCTGGATCATGGTTTGAAAGTAGCACAAGAACTAGCTCATGTATTAAGTGGGGGCGACACTTCAATTGACAAAACATTATCAGAAGATGATTTATATAAGTTAGAGTTAGATGCTTTTATGAGGCTAATTGAGACTAAGGAAACCCAAGATAGAATTAAACATACACTTGCAACTGGTAAGCCACTAGTAAATTAATTTTTTACTTAAACATTCTAACTGTATTTATAAAATCAGGTCTAAGTACATATTCAGATCTATGAGAATATCTAATTTTTTCTAATACTTTAATACCATAAATCACTTTTCCTATAGGAGTATATTCACCCTCAAATAGTGGCTCATCATCAAGAATAATAAAAAACTGACTATCTTCAGTATCATATTTTAAAGTTCTCGCTAAACCAACTGAACCTCTTTCAAAATTAAACCCAGCATCAATTTCTGATTTGATAGTTCCAAAACCTGATTTTCCAGTTCCAATTTTTCCATAATCTAATTGATTTTTTTTACCAAACTCAAGATCACCCGCTTGAACAAGCTTATCTTTGATGACCCTGTGAAATGCAACATTATCATATGCTTTTAAATTAATTAATTTTTTAAATCTCTCAACTCCCTTTGGAGATATTTCAGGATAAAGTTGAATGATTACATTTCCACATTCAGCATTAAGAACTA
>CACEFI010000011.1 GCA_902558795.1 uncultured Pelagibacteraceae bacterium
AAGAATTAGAAAAGTTAAGTACTGATGCTTTTTTACAAACAGCTATGAGAGATCAAGCAGGGGGTCAAATTGCAATTGCTTATACTGTTTGGTCAAAGAAAAAAGGTGGAGGTAAATTAATCGTTAAAGAAGTTTTTAAAAAAATTAAAAAATCTAATCATCTAAACAGATTAGTAACTCTTTCACCATTAACAGAGATGGCAACAAAATTTCATACTAGAAATGGCGCTAAATTAGTTCAAATAAATGAAACTACACAAAATTTCGAGTATAAAGTCCTGTAATTTATGAAGTTAAAAAAGTTATTCATCCTAACATTTTGTACTTTGCTTGTCTTATCGTATTCTGCTGTTATGGCTAATGAAGAGGCAAAATATGAAGTGATTGATAAAAATGAGATATATGAGATTAGAAAGTATTCTGATCGATTAGCCGTGGAAACATCTAGAGCTGGCATAGATAGTAATTTTAGAAAATTATTTAATTACATATCAGGAAGAAACGATACTGAAGAAAAGATTTCAATGACTACTCCGGTTACTCAAGTAGAAAAAAATGGAAATATGACCATGCAGTTTTATTTACCATCAAAATTTAACTCAGATAACGTTCCTAAACCAAGTAGGGAAGATGTTAGAATAATCAATATTGAGGGAGGGTATTACGCTGTTCTCAGGTATTCTGGTAGAGCCTCTGATAATAATTTTATAAAACATAAAGAGATTTTAGAAAAAGAGTTAAAAAATAATAATATATCAATTATAAGTCCACCAATTAGAGCAACATATGATAGCCCTTTTACATTACCAATGAACAGAAGAAACGAAGCAATGTTTAAAGTAGAGCTTTAATCTATGAAATTAAAATATAAAGCTATGGTTTTATCTTGTATGGATCCTAGGTTTCAGCTCCCTGTTTTTAAGTTTATAAAAAAAAAGAATTTAGTAAGTAAATATAGTTCTTTTACAATTGCAGGTGCTGCAGTAGGAGTTACTCATTCAAAATTTAAAAAATGGCATCAAGCTTTTTTAGATAATCTTAAAACATCTATCAAATTACACAAAATCGAAAAATTAATAGTAGTTAATCATGAGGATTGTGGGGCTGTAAAATTAGCTGAAAATAAAAAAGAATATATTGAAGATGATATTCACAATAAGTCTTTTCAAAAACTTGAAAAAATAATTAAAAAGAAATTCCCTAAGTTAAAATTAGAATTTTATATTATAAAATTAAATCAAAAAATATTAAGGGTTCGCTCTTTAAGATAAGTCCTAAAGAGCTCCCTTATTCAGCCTCTTTGGCTTTTAAATCCATTTGGATTTTTTTAGTTTGTTTTATGGATTGTTTCTTCAGCTAAGTATCAGGTGGTGTAAGTTTTAACATAATGACCTCCTTATTAAAAAGGTAATTATTATTAAACGTATTTCAATTTATTTATTTGTTTTTAATGTAAATATACTTCTTGAATACAACCTGGTGCTTTAGTAGATTCCCGGTAACTTAATTAGTTATTCAAAAATTATTTTTTATCAATTAATTCACTAATAAAACTTTCTCCATAACCATCGTCGACTGCTTTTTGAAAATAATTTTTATTATCTTCTGCAATTTTTTCAGCTTCTGGAAAATCTTTTAAGAGATCTTGAATATAAGTTAAATCTTTTACAGAATTGCTTGCTGTAAATTTAAATCCTTTTGAGTCTCCTTTTAGTAAGGCATCAAAGATTCTATTCAGGGCAATTGAATTTCCTGACCCAAGTTTTGCAACATCAAAAAATTTTTGAATATCTAGATCAAAGTTTTTAGCAGCTTTAGTCATATGGTTTATCAATGCCACATTTCCAAGTGTTAAAAAATTGTTTAAAAGTTTTGATTTTGCGCCCATTCCTACAGGACCAAAATGGAAATAATCTTTACAAAAAAGTTTTATAATCGGTTCAGCTAGTTTAAAATTTGTGTCTGATGCTCCAATAATACCACCTAGTACTCCTTCCTCTGCTTGAGTAGGTCCACCCATTACAGGACATTCAATATAGTTAATTTTGTTAGATTGATAAATTTCTGCAGTCTCAATTGATCCTGTTTTATTGTGAGTTGTGATATCAATAATTAGCGTTTTCTCATCTAAAATATTTGAAAGTTTTGAAGCAATTTCTTTAGCAATAGGTGTGTTGGTTACACATTTAACTAAAACATTAAGTTCTTTATCTTTGAAATCCTTATAGGTCTTTACTTCTATCGCACCTTTGCTAACAATTTTTTCAATCGGTTTTCTATTTTTGTTTGCAACTACAAATAAGTTGTTGCCTTTATCTAAAATGTTTTTAGCTATTCCATAGCCCATATATCCAACACCGATAAAACCAACATTACTCATACAATGAAGTTTACATGATAAACTAATATGTATAAAGTTTATTTATGAAATACTTATGTGCCTTAAGAGATTTATTAATAAGTCTTGTTGCTTCCACTATTATTATCTATGCAATAAATATTATTGCTAGTTTTGGCGGTGCTAACTATGAGTTTAGTCATGGAGAAACTTTTATAGTTTGGATACTAATGGCAATACTAGTTAATAATTGTTTAAAAAAATAAAATTAGATATTAAATTTTCTTTTTAAGTGTCTTAGTTTTCCTTCAGTGCTATCATAGTCAATATAGCATCCTTGTAAAAATCTATTTCCTTCCTTTATCTCATATGAAGTTCTTCCGTGAAGTAATCTATAATTGTCCATCATCATTAAATCTTTCGGAGCAAGTTTAAACTCTATTCTGTATTTTTCTGAGTTATACATTTCTGATAATTTCTTACGAGCTTTATAATATAAATCCAATTTTTCTTTATCTAGCATTGGAACATAATCTAGTCGTGGACTAAATCTTACTTGTTTAAATTTTTTGTTGTCATCAAGTTTAATTAATTCTGACCAATCTTCTAAAACAACATCTTTATCGATAAATTTAAATCTAACTTTAACTTCAGACAAAATCTTATAAAAATCTGGACTTTCTTTTTTTAAATCCTCAGTTACCGTAAATCCATCTACCAGTGTAGATAATCCTCCAGTTACTTCACTTATGATACAATGAAGTAGTTGTATGCACGGAACTGGGTTTCGGTAAGGGTTATCTGTATGAGGAGATAGTTCTAAAGATGTATATGCAAGATCATTTGGATCTGGTTTTGATTTAACATCAAAATATTCACCAAAATTTGTTCTTCTGACACTTCCTATTGAGTTAGCAAATTTTACAATAAAGTTGTCATTTGTTGGAATATTTTTGATTATCACAAACCCATATTTGTAAAACGAAACAAGTAATTCGTACATTTCTTTACTCTCAAAAAAACCATCTTGATATTCAAAATTTTTTATATTCTCTAAAGTTGAATTCCATTTGATTTTAGGGATAGATTTTATAACTGTGTCTTCATTAAAAAACTCTAAGGCAAGTTTATCGATGTTTAATTTAGATTTAACTCCATCATTAAAATCTATTTCTAGAAATTTATCATTAATATTTGCTGTATTAATTGATATTTCACTATTTAAAGTTGTTGGATCGAATAGTCTTTGTTGAGTGCCTTTATCTAAAAATTCCTCACTATCAACTCTTTCTCTTAACCAAAAAGGGTGTATTTCTTTTTTGATTGAGCCACTATTGAAGTAAACTTTATTTTCATCTAGTTCAATTTTCATAATTTAAATTGAGGATTATTTAAATTTTAACTTTATTCAACATAAATAAAATAGTAAGAGACTGATGTGGATCAATTTAATTCAAAAAACTACCCGATATTTGCAAATTTTTTAAATAAATTAGCAAAAGATTTGACTAAGTTTTATTACAAGAAATTAGATAAACCTTTTAAAATATCTAATAAGCTAAAAGGTAAGGGGTACGATCCAGTAACAACTTCTGATAAAGCGTTTGAAAAATTCATTAGATCTGAAATTTCAAAAAAATTTCCAAACCATCAAATTATAGGTGAAGAGTACGGTCATAAAAATACTAAAAGTAAATTTTCTTGGGTAATTGACCCTATTGACGGAACAAGGTCATATGTTGTGGGAAATCCAAGTTGGAGCAATCTAATTTCACTTAATTACAATGGTGAGCCTGTTTTGGGATTAGCTAATTTTCCAAAAATGAAAAGATATTATTTAAATATAAACAAAAATACAGCTTATGTTTTTGAAAATAATAAAAAAAGAAAACTTAAAGCTAATGTTAAAGTGAATTTTACAAATGCAAAATTAGCTGCTGCGTTTCATAATACCTTATCTTTAAAACAACAGTCAAAAATTAGTAAATTTATTCAGCGAATGCAATTTCCATGTTTTGATGCACTTACGTATTGTCAACTAGCTGAAGGAAGACTTGAATTAGTTGCACAATGTGCAAATAAGATTTGGGATATTCATCCTATTATGCCAATAGTAAGAGCTAGTGGAGCAATAGTAACAACTTGGGACAATAAAAACCCAGTAGTGGGGGGCAATATTATTGTTTCTAACAATATCGCTAATCATAAAAAAGTTTTAAAATTATTAAAACCCTTATCCAAATGATACCTGAGAAAGCTCAAGAAATTTTAGATTTTTGGTTTAAAGAAACTCCAGCTGAAAAAAGATTTAAAAAAGATGAAGTATTTGACAAAACTATAAGAGACAAGTTTTTGAATGATTATGAGCTTGCAAGTCAAAATGAGTATGATGATTGGCAAGATCAACCAATGAGTGCGCTAGCGTTAGTTATTCTTTTTGATCAATTTTCAAGAAATATGTTTAGAGATAACAAAAAAGCTTTTGCACAAGATCATAAAACAAGATTGATCGTTAATGATGCAGTATATGCAGGTTATCTAGAGTCTATGAATGAAAGTGAGAGATTTTTTATGATTCTACCTCTTATTCACAGTGAAGAGATAACTGATCACGATATGGCTTATTATTTACTTAACAAGTATCTAAGAGAGCATGAGGGATACATTAAAATTAAAAAATTTTGGCAAGATCATACAAAAGCAATTAGATTGTTTCATAGGTATCCTCATAGAAACAAAATCCTTGGAAGAGAGTCTACAGAGGAAGAATTAGCTTTTCTAAATGGTCCCAATTCTTCCTGGTAATTGTGAATTTAAAACATATTTATAAAATAATTGATAACGAAGAGCTTAAAAAAGCTAAATTATCAGGTGAATACCTTGGTTCTTCTAAAGATATAAAAGATGGTTACATTCATTTTTCAGGACAGGATCAAGTAGCATCTACTCTTAAAAAATATTATTCAGGAATAGATAATTTAATATTATTGAAAGTAGAAACGCTAAAATTAGATCATTTAGTCTGGGAACAAGCATCTGACGGTAATTTTTTTCCTCATTTATATTCATCACTCAATTTAAATAATGTTATTAATGAGTATGAGATTAGTTTAGATAATGAGGGTATTCATAAAATACCTGATGATTTAAATTAATTTAATTTACCTAAGTAATTAACCATCACTACACCAATTATAATCAAAATAATTCCTATAGTTCCATATAAATTTGGGATTTGATTATATTTTAGCATTGCAAATAAAACGACCCCAGTTACTGTTAGGCCGCTATATGTTGAATATGCAAATCCAACTGGAAGAGCTGACATTGCTTTTGAAATAGAAAACATTGTAATGCACATAAATAGAATACATAAAACTGAAGGAGTTAATTTTGTAAAACCATCAGATATTTTTGCAAAACTATTTGAGGCTATACCAAATGAAATCCCAATAGCTAAAAACAAGTATCCAAACAAAGGTTTCATTTAATTATTTCCTAAAAGATTAACCATTAAAACTCCAGTGATAATAAATGCTAATCCTATTAATGAATAAAGATTTGGCATTTGATCAAATCTAAATATTCCAACAACAACTGTTGCAATGATAGTTAATCCTGCAAACGATGCATATGTTATTCCCATTGGAATATTTTTCATCACCATTGAAAGTGCATACATACATGCAACAATTGTAATACCAGTAATAATACTTGGGAAAAGAAGGGTAAAACCTTCAGCACTTTTTGCAAAACTATTAGAAGTTACACCTAAGATAACTGCTAGGATAAGGAAGACATATGAAGAAGCGAGACTCATTAATCAACATTAAATGAAATCTAGCTAAATATAAATAATTATTTAGGTATCTTTGTAGCCCCTGTTTCTAGTGAAATTACTTTACCATCTTGATATTTATACACAGCCATAACTGCTTCAGTATTTCCATCATTAAACGTAACAAACGCATGTTCAACACCAATTTCATCATTCTCATAGATAACTCTCACTTTATCTCTGTTGATGTCACCGCTCATTGCCCACTTAATCACATCTGCTTTACCTAAAACATTCCCTGATGCATGCATCGTAAACTTATAATCATCATGTATAATTTCATTCATTGCAGCTTCATCTTTCGCTGTTATTGCAGCATCCATCTTTGCTAATAAAGACATAGTTTTTTTCCTTTTATTTAATATTTATAGATTAACTTTGCTCATTTCCCACATTTGAACACTTTCGATACATTCATCGAAAATAGGTTTTGCTATAGGGTTATTACCAGAAATAAACTTCTTCATTTCATCTTCATTATGAACTGAGACTTTAAACATAACATAACTTTTATCAGGTGCTATTGCTGGAACTGTTTTTTCAACATGAGCAATGGTTTTTCTTACTGCCATTCCTTCATCTGATTGCATAAATCCCATGAACTTTTCAAATTTTCCTTCACCAGATTTAAATTTTGCCATTGCTAGCATTTCTTTTTCCATATTTTCTCCTTTTGCTTTTTATTTGTTATTAATTATTCACTAAAGATGACTCTAATTTCATCTTCAATAGTTCCCTCAACTGCAACTTTCTTTAATTGTTTTTGAAGACTTTGATATTTTTTATCTACTGACATTTTTGCATCAGCTTCATTATCTCCTTCAAACATTGGACCAATTAATGTTTCCCTAATTGTTCTTGGATCACCACCTATTTGAAATGAAAAATATATATCATGCTTAGGATAATATTTTTTCCTTACCTTTGCTAAACCTTTACCAATTTCCATTGCTGTACCGAGCATGTCATCTTTTACTCTCATAGTTCGCGTGTATATTGCTTGCATTTTTTTCTCCTTATTAAGAGTTTTTTTAAAAGAATAACGTTACAGTCTAGTTTATTGGGTTGTAAGTGTTAAATCGTAATAACGGAAATCTTTATAGCGCATAATTGTTGTATTTTTAATTTTTTTGTTCAACCTTAAGGAGAATGAGATTAGGTTTATTAAAAATTATTTTTTAAATTTAATTTATTTGTTATCATTTTTAATGAAAAAAATTCTTTCAATTATAATTTTGTTTGTTACGACATCAAATTTAAGTGCAAATGATAGAGATATTGAGCTAGATAAATTATTTTTAGAATTAAAAAAAAATATTCCATCTTTATCATCAGGAATTGCTCAACAAATTTGGACATTATGGAGCACCCATCCTACTGATCAAAAATTGACATCTATTTTAGATGAAGGTTCAAGATTGGTTCAAGACCGACAGTTATATAGAGCGATTGATGTTTTTTCAGAAGCAATTAAATTGGATCCTACATGGGCAGAGGCTTGGAATAAAAGAGCTACTGTTTTTTATATGGTTGGAGAATTCCAAAAATCTCAAAACGACATTGATAAAGTATTAGAATTAGAGGAAAGACATTTTGGAGCTTTAGCAGGCCAAGGAATGGTTAATATAAAGTTAAAGAATTACGATAAAGCAAAAAGAAGTTATCAAAAAGCACAAGAAATCTACCCTGCCTTAGAATCACCAAAGGTAATGATTGAACAAATTGAAGAGTTAATTAAAAGACAATCAATTTAGTTATTTAGGTAAATTTTTAGATTTAATTATTAGGAAATCATGAATAATAATTATGATGTTATAATAATAGGAGCGGGCGCTGCTGGTATGATGAGTGCCATTGAAGCTGGAAAACGTGGTCGTAAAGTCTTACTCGTTGATCATTATAAAAAAATAGGTGAAAAGATTAGAATTTCTGGCGGAGGTAGATGTAATTTTACTAATATTTACACAAATCCTAATAAGTTTCTTTCACAAAACCCAAAGTTCGTAAGATCTGCTTTAAGTCAATATACTCAAAATGATTTTATCAATTTAATCAACAAGTATGAGATTAAATTTCACGAAAAAAAATTAGGACAATTATTTTGTGATGATAGTGCTCAACAAATTGTTGAGATGTTACTTAAAGAATGTGAATTAACAAATGTCACTATTATAAAAGAATTTATTGTTAAAAATATTAGTAAACAAAACGATCAATATCTTATCTCAACAGAAACAGAAAAATATTCATCAGAGTCATTGGTTATTGCAACAGGTGGATTGTCTGTTCCAAAAATTGGCGCCACTTCATTTGGTTATGAAATTGCTAAGAAATTTGATCATAATATAATTGAAACCTTACCTGCATTAGTACCGTTAACATTTAGTGAAAAGATATTAGAAATGTGTAAAGAATTAACTGGACTTTCTGTTGAAGCGATAGTCTCTTTTAATAAAGTTTTATTTCAAGAAGGAATGCTATTTACGCATAGAGGTTTAAGTGGTCCTTCAATATTGCAAATTTCATCCTATTGGAAGCAAGGAGGTAATATTAAAGTTAATCTATCACCAAAATTGAATGTTTATCAATTGTTGGAAGAAAAACGAAAGTTAAATCCAAGATTGGATATCTTAAATATTGTAAGTGAAATTTTGCCCAAACGATTAGCTCAAATTATTTGTAGTGAAAATAAAGTCAGTGGAAATGTTTCAGAATTATCAAACAAAATTTTAAAACAACTTAGTGAAAATATAAATGCTTGGTTAATTAATCCAACAGGATCAGAAGGGTATAGAACTGCAGAGGTAACTTTAGGAGGTGTTGATACCAAAGAACTATCTTCAAAAACAATGATGTCGAACAAACATAAGAATTTATTTTTTATTGGTGAAGTTGTGGACGTAACAGGACATTTAGGCGGATATAATTTTCAATGGGCTTGGTCTTCTGGTTATGTTGCGGGTCAATATGCTTAAAACCATCGTATCGACTTAATCTATTCTATTTGCTAAACTAAATGTATGTGTGGAAGATATGTGGTTAAAAATCCGGTCACAAAAACTAGCAGGTTAGTTAAATCCGCAATTCAAGTGGAAGATACTGAAAATTATAATGCTCACCCTTATCAAAAGCTTCCAGTGATTAAAAAATATAAAAATGGAAACACATTAGAGTCTCTTAAATGGGGTTTAATACCAGGTTGGGCTAAAGATAAAGATTTTAAAGCATTAATTAATGCAAGATTAGAAACTATTGATGAAAAAGTTTCGTTTAAAAAATTAATTAAAAACAATAGATGTGTTGCGGTTGCGGATGGTTTTTATGAGTGGAAAAGAGAGGATAAAGAAAAAACTCCACATTATTTTACTAGAAAAGACACAAACCCAATATTCTTTGCAGGTATTTTTGAAGAAGATCAATTTTGTTTAATTACAGAAGAGGCTAAAGATAATATTAGTGAAATCCATCACAGACAGCCAGTCATTATTAATCAAACAGATATTAATCGATATTTAAACTTAGAATTACAAGGTTCAGCCTTTTTAAAAGAATGTAAAAAACCCGATCTTATATTCCACGAAGTATCAAGAGATGTTAATAAACCAACAAATAATACCGCATCCTTAATCCAGCCAATTTTGTAAAATTGATAATGATCGAGCTAATAGATTTAATCTTTAATCAGTATTTAAGAATATTTGTAGGAGTAGTGTTGATTGGATTAATTATCTTTTCATTATTTTTTAAATTTAAAAATAAATATAGAAAAAAATCTAATTTTAAAATTGAAAATAAAGATTAATGAAAAATATCTATCATACGGATATCTATAAATTTGATACTCCAGTAAGTAGTTATTGGGAAGACACTTATAGTGAAAATTTAAATTTAGAAAAATTAACAAAAGATATTAATTCAGAAGTAGTAGTAATTGGTGGGGGATATACAGGATTACTTTGTGCGATAAATTTAATAGAAAATCATAACTTAGGTGTAATTTTAGTTGAAGCTGGAAAAATAGGTTGGGGTGCATCATCTCGAAATGCTGGATTTAACTGTTTACCTCCAAGCAAAATGTCTTTTACAAAAATGCAATCTATTTATGGAAAAGAAGAAACCAAAAAGTTTTTTAAAAATTCAGTAGAGGGTTCAAACTATACTAAAGATATAATTAAAGAATATAATATTGATTGCGATGTAACAGGAGATAATAATTTTGTTGTTGCTCACCATAAAAGTAAATTTGAACAAATTAAAGAACAAGCTGAAATTTATAAATCTGAGTTTGGGATTGAAACTAAAATTTATTCAAAAGAAGAATTTAATGAAATTGGACATGGAGGAACTGAACAATATGGAGCTTTTTCTTACAAACCTGGATTTGCAATCAACCCTCTTAAGTTTGTTAATGGCATTACAAATTATGCTTTATCAAAAAAATTGAAAATATTTGAACACACTAAAGTTGATAAAATAGAAAAAGAAAATGGTTCTTATATACTACGAACTATGGAGGGATCTATTCGATCAAAAAAAATAGTAGTTGCAACGAATGGCTTTTATCAAGAAGGGTTAATCCCTCAAATGGATGGAAGAATATTGCCGGTTATTTCAAATATAATTGTAACTAGAAAACTTAACAAAGATGAACTTAACAGTCATAACTTTAAAACATTTTCACCCATCGCTAATACTAAAAATCTTTTGTATTATTATAGAAAGTTACCAGATAACCGAATTTTATTTGGAACTAGAGGAGATTTAATTGGAAGTGACCAATCTAATTTAGAGATGTCTAAAAAAATGGAAAAGTTTTTAAAAAATATTTTTCCTCAATGGTTCAATGTTACAATAGATTATAACTGGCGTGGTTTAATTGCTTTATCTCAAAAGTTAACTCCCTCTATTGGTAAAATTGATAATGAAGAAATTTATTATGGATTTGGTTATAATGGAGTAGGAGTTAGCGCGGCTCCTTGGACTGGAAAGCAATTATCTAAGTTAGTTTTTTCATCCAATAGTAAAGATCTTGATATTTCAAAAATCTACAAGGGATTACCTAAAAAATTTATTTTTCCTAAATTGCGGTTGCTTTATTTTAAAATGGCAGTTTTATTTTATAGCATTAAGGATAAACTAAATATTTAACAAAAATGAAATTAGAAAAAAATATAAGTTTAACTCCATCAAAAGAACAACTTAGTAATCTTCTAAAATTATTTCAAAACAAACGATACAATGATGTAGAAGCATTAGCATTAAATCTTACAAAAAAATTTCCTAAGCATCAATTTGCTTGGAAAATATTAGGAATTACACTCCAGGTTACTGGTAGGGTTGAAGAGTCATTAAGCACTATGCAAAATTTAATAGATTTAGAACCAGATAACTCAGAAATACATAACAATTTAGGTATTTCATTTCATAAATTAAGTAGATTAGAGGATGCTGAAAAAAGCTTCAAACAAGCAATTAGACTTAAACCTGATCTTATTGAAGCCTACAATAATTTAGGGGTCACTCTTCAAGAACTTGGAAAACTAGATGAAGCTGAAAAAAGTTACAAACAAGCTATTTTATTACAACCTAATAATGCAAAAGCTTATAAAAATTTAGGCTTTACACTTCGAAAACTTGGAAGATTGGTTGAAGCAGAAAAAAGTTACCAGCAAGCAATTAAATTTAAACCAGATCTATTTGCAGCTCAAGATGAGCTAGGACTTATTTATCAAGAACTCGGTAAATTGGTTGAGGCTGAAAAAAGTTTTAAACAAGCAATTAGGTTAAATCCTAATTATGCAAAAGCTCATAATAATTTAGGAATTACTCTTCAAGAACTTGGAAAGTTAGAAGAGGCAGAAGAAAGTATAAAAAAAGCGATTGAATTAAAACCTGATAGTTCAGAACCTTACAATAATTTAGGTGTTATTTATCAGGAACTTGGAAAACTAGATGATGCAGAAAAAAATTATAAACATTCGATTAATTTAAATCCTAATAGTGCAGAAACTTATAGTAATCTAGGTGTCAGTCTTCAAGAATTAGGAAAATTTGAAGAAGCTAAAAACAGTTACCAACAAGCAATTAAACTAAAACCCAATTATATCAAAGCTCTGAGTAATCTTTTATTTTTATATAGTGGATTTAATTATGATCCTTCTATTTATCTTCAAGAAGCCAATAAATATAATGAAATATTAGAAAAATCAGTAAAATTTAAATTTTCAAGTTGGCTATGTAAAGAAGAACCTGAGAAGTTACGAGTTGGGTTTATTTCGGGAGATCTCCGCAATCATCCAGTTGGATATTTTTTAGAGAATTTTTTAAATAAAATAACTAAATCAAATTTAGAGTTATATGCTTATCCAACTCAATTTAAATCTGATGATCTTACGTTAAGGATCAAACCTTTTTTTTCTGCTTGGAAATCATTAATTGGTGTTAGCAATGAAGCAGCAGCAAAACTAATTCATAGCGATGCTATACATATTCTAATTGATCTTTCAGGTCATACATCAAATAATCGATTACCAATTTTTTCATGGAAAGCAGCACCTATACAGATAAGCTGGCTAGGATATTTTGCTTCAACTGGAGTTTCTGAAATTGACTACATACTGGGAGATCCTTTTGTAACACCATATGAAGATAAATCTCATTTTATTGAAAAAATATGGCAACTCCCAGAAACATATTTGTGTTTCACTGAGCCAAATGTAAAAGTAGATGTTGGGCCATTGCCGGCATTATCTAATAACTATATTACCTTTGGTTGTTTTAGTAAGATCGCTCGTATAACTGACAATGTAATCTCTACTTGGTCAAAAATTTTATTAGCTACTCCTTCCTCAAAATTATTTCTAAAAGATAGTAGTTTTAGCAAAGAATCGATAAAAGAAATTGTATATAAAAGATTTTCTTTAGTTGGTATTGATAAAGAGCGATTAATATTAGAAGATAAGTCACCTCGAGAACAGTATTTAAAAACCTATAATCGTGTAGATATAGCTTTATCACCATTTCCATACGGCAGCGTTACAACAAGTGTAGAAGGATTATGGATGGGTGTCCCAATTATTGTTATGCAAGGTAGCTATTTTAACTCTCGTTTAGGTGAAAGCATTACAAACAACACAAATCTTTCTGAGTGGATTGCATCTAATGAAGATGATTATATCTCCAAAGCTACAAAATTTAACAATAAACTTGAAGATCTTGCTCAATTACGTTCAAGTTTAAGAAATCAAGTTGTGTCTTCACCTTTATTTAATTCAGAGCGTTTTTGTAATAATTTTGAAGTTGCTCTCAGAAATATATGGAATATGAAAGCAAGTAGTGAAAAAAATAAATAGGATTATTAAATGCTAAAAGTATATTTGGCGGGTGAAATTCACAGTGATTGGCGAGAAGAAATTATTGAGTCATGTAAAAAAGAAAAACTTGATATTCAATTTTTGTCTCCAGTAACTGATCATCAGTCGTCTGATGATTGTGGTGTTGAAATTTTGGGACCAGAAGAGAAAAATTTTTGGAAAGATAGAAAAGGTGCAAATATTAATTCAATAAGAACTAAAAAATCTATTCAAGATAGTGATGTGATAATTGTAAAATTTGGTGAAAAATACAAGCAATGGAATGCAGCTTTCGACGCAGGATATGCTGCTGCATTAAATAAATCTATTATTGTTATTCATAATGATGATCATCAACATGCTTTAAAAGAAGTAGATGCTGCAGCTTCAGCTGTTGCTTCAGATCAAATGCAAGTAGTTAGAATATTAAAGTATGTTTTACAAGGATCCTTAAAATAAGAAATTATGCTTACATATATAATTCCATTTATCATCTTAATCTTAGTGGTAGTATTTATTCATGAATATGGGCACTATTATTTCGCAAGAAAATATGGCGTAGGAGTTACTGATTTTTCAATTGGTTTTGGAAAAGAAATCTTTGGTTGGAATGATAAGTCTGGCACTAGATGGAAAATTTGCTGGATCCCACTAGGTGGATACGTTAAATTTTTTGGAGATCGTAATGTTTTTTCTCAAGCAGACCATGAGAAAATATTAAAACAATACAATGAAGAAGATCAAGAAAAGTTATTTGTCATAAAACCATTATATCAACGAGCTTTAATTGTATTTGGTGGACCATTAGCTAACTTTTTATTAGCTATAGCAATATTCTTTTGTATTTATACGTTTGTTGGTAAAGATTTTACTCCCGCTGTTATTAATGAAGTTCAAAAAGATAGTCCTGCAATGATTGGTGGACTTAAAAACAATGACATCATTTTAGAAATTGATGGCAATAAAGTTGAAAGTATTATGGATGTTTCTAAGTTTATTACTACTTCAACAGGAGATGTTATTGATTTTAAAGTTAAACGATTTGATCAAGAATACTTACTTAAAATTAAACCCAATGTTGTTTTAAGTGATGATAATTTGGGCAATAAGGTTAATAAAAGAATTGTTGGTATTAAACTTGGTGCCTATAATAATGAAATCAACCATGTTAAATTAGGTCCTGCACAAGCTTTAATTCATTCTGTCAAAGAAGTATATTTTGTAACTACTTCTTCACTAAAATATATCGGCACTATGTTGAGAGGCACAGGAGATAGCTCTCAATTAGGAGGACCAATAAGGATAGCAAAAATAACGGGTCAAGTTGCTGAGATTGGTATTTTGCCATTCATCTCAATAATGGCCTATATTTCAATAAGTCTTGGTTTAATTAACTTATTTCCTATTCCAATGTTGGATGGCGGACACCTAATGTTTTATGCATTTGAAAAAATTCTAGGGCGTCCTTTATCTCAAAAAGCGCAAGAAGGTTTTTTTCGAATCGGTATGTTTTTGTTGTTATCATTGATGTTTTTTACAACCTTTAATGACTTAAAAGATTTAGGTTTGTTTAATTAATGATAATTTTTTAAATGATAAAAACATAAGTAAAATCAATACTTTTTATCTTAATACTAGATATTGTATCTAAAAAAAAATTAGACACTAAAAAAAAGCTTGATTTATCAACGTTTATGGCAAGTATGAATATTAACCAACATAACCGGAGCTAAAATGAACAAAAAACAACTAATTGCACAGCTTTCAGGCTCTTTGAATTTGAGCAAAGCCGATGCTGAGCGAACATTTGATACAATTACCAACACTATTTTAGATGCACTAAAAGGTGATGATTCAGTAAAAATTGCTGGATTTGGTACTTACAAAGTAGCTAAGAGAAAAGCTAGAGTTGGAAGAAACCCGAGAACAGGTGAACAAATTCAAATCGCTGCTTCTCAAAAAGTAAAATTCTTACCAGCGAAAGCTTTAAAAGAAGTATTCAATAAATAATTATTTTTTTTAACAGCCCTAACGTTTTTAAAACACGTTTAGGGCTGTTACTATATGCAAAAACTGCATACCCATTTTTCCTAATCAGCGTTAGTTTTTAAAAATATTAAAATTATAAGTCATTTCCTTAACAGGAGGTCTTATGACTAAATTAATAAAGAGAACAACTGCACCATTATTAAGTTTAGTGTTTTTACTAAACATGAGTAGTGCAGGTATGGCGGAGACAACAGTGTCTGCCGAAGTGGGGTTTATTTTTAATACTCTATTATTTTTAATTTGTGGTTTCCTTGTCATGTTTATGGCAGCAGGTTTTGCAATGCTAGAATCTGGTATGGTAACTTCAAAAAGTGTTTCAGTAATTTGTGCAAAGAATATTGGTCTTTATGCAATTGCTGGAATTATGTTTTGGCTAGTTGGTTACAACTTAGCTTATGGTATTCCAGAAGGTGGATATATTGGATCATTCACACCATGGTCAGATGCAAGTGCAATTGATACTGGTTATGCGGATGGTTCAGATTGGTTTTTCCAAATGGTATTCTGTGCAACAACAGTTTCAATTTGCTCAGGTGCTATGGCTGAAAGAATCAAGTTATGGCCATTCTTCTTATTTGCAGCTATTTTAGCTGGAGTAATTTATCCAATCGTAATGGGTTGGCAGTGGGGTGGAGGCTGGTTAGCTGAAATCGGTTTCTCTGACTTTGCTGGTTCAACTTTAGTACACTCAACAGGTGGTGCTGCCGCATTAGCAGGTATTATTTTGTTAGGTGCTAGATCTGGAAGATTTGACAGTAAAGGTCAACCAAAAGCGTTACAACCTTTTGCTGCATCTTCAATTCCATTAGTAACAATAGGTGTATTTATCCTATGGTTAGGTTGGTTTGGATTTAATGGTGGATCTCAATTAGCATTAGGAACTTTTGATGATGCAGTTGCGATTTCTACAATCTTTATCAATACAAATCTTGCAGCTTGTGGTGGTGTATTAGCCGCAGGTGTGATTACAAGATTAATGTATGGTAAAACAGATGTAATTCAAATGTTAAACGGAGCAATTGGTGGTCTAGTAGCTATCACTGCAGAACCTTTAGCACCATCACCATTTGCAGCAATCTTAATAGGTGCTGTTGGTGGATTGATCGTAGTGTTTGGAACTAAATTATTATTTAGCTTTAAATTAGACGATGTTGTAGGTGCAATACCAGCTCACTTATTTGCTGGTATATGGGGAACACTTGCAGTTCCATTAACTAACACTGATGCAACTTTCAGTGCTCAGTTAATTGGTGTGCTTTCAGTTAACATTTTTGTATTTGCTGTGTCTTACATTGTATGGTCAGTAATGAAAGCGATCTTTGGTATCAGATTAAGTAAAGAAGCTGAAACTAAAGGAACTGATGTTACTGAAACTGGTGTAATTGCTTACGCAATACGAGACTAATTGCATGCAATAAAGAGGCTCTTTGATCTCCATATCGTTATCTCATTAAAGAGCCTCTTAAATAGAATAACTATCTCTCTCTCTTATAGTTAGAAAAAAGGCCCCTTTTTAGGGGCCTTTATATTTACACACATGCTCTATTGTCATAACTCTTTTGATTAATCAGCAATTCTTAAACAAAAAAACTTTAATAAAAGGGTCTTCATAACAAGGAGAGATAATGATTAATTTATTAAAAAAAATTTCAATTAGTCTTGTAATCTTTTTTAGCATTACAGGCTTAGCATCAGCAGAAACTACAATTTCAGCTGAAGGACAATATATATTTAACACACTTGGTTTTTATTTAGGCGGTGTGTTAGTAGCATTCATGGCTGCAGGTTTTTGTATGCTTGAATGTGGTTTGGTTACTACTAAAAGTGTATCAACAATTGCTGCAAAAAATATTGGTAAATTTGCTATAGCATCAATTGTATTTTTTCTATGTGGTTATAATCTTGCTTATGGAATACCTGAGGGTGGATATGTTGGTTCATTTAAGATCTGGAATGACGCTTCAGAAATAGGAACAGGCTACTCAGATTATTCAGATTGGTTTTATCAGGCAATGTTTGTGTGTGCTACGGTCTCAATTGTGTCTGGAGCTGTAGCAGAAAGAATTAAAATTTGGCCATTCTTTATTTTCTCAGCAGTGATGGCTGCATTTATTTATCCAATCTCAATGGGTTGGCAATGGGGCGGTGGCTGGTTAGCTACTGCTGGTTTTTCTGATTTTGCAGGATCTACTCTAGTTCATGCTTGTGGTGGTGCTGCTGCATTAGCTGGAGTTATAGTATTAGGTGCAAGAGCAGGAAGATTTGGAAAAAGAGGTGAAACTAAATCTTTAGTTCCATTTGCAGCTTCAAGTATACCTTTAGTTACCCTTGGAACTTTTCTATTATGGTTTGGCTGGTTTGGCTTTAATGGTTTTAGTCAATTAGCTGTTGGAACGTTTGATGATGTAACAGCAATTAGTAAAATTGCAGTGAACACTCATTTAGCAGGTGCGGCTGGAACAGTGACTGCAGCTTTAGTTACAAGATTAATTGGTGGCAAAACTGATATCATTATGATGTTAAATGGTGCTTTAGCAGGTCTTGTTGCAATAACTGCAGAACCTTTAAATCCTAGTCCAATTCTTGCAATGGTCATTGGTTCTATCGGAGCAATTATTATGTACTTTGGAACTAAATTCTTAGAGTCGAAACATATCGATGATGTGGTAGGTGCAATTCCAGTTCATATGTTTGCAGGAATTTTTGGAACAATGGTAGTTCCTATTTCTAATCCAGACACAACTTTTGGAACTCAATTTACTGGCGTTCTTGCAGTGTGTGTATTTAGTTTTGTACTTTCATACATATTGTTTAGAGCACTTAAAGCATCAATTGGTCTTAGAATTAGTGCACAGGCAGAAAAGCTTGGAACTGATGTTGCTGAAGTAGGTGTTAAGGCTTACGCAATCAGAGACTAAAAAATTTATCTCTCTATAACATTAAAGGTCCCTTTGAAATAAGGGACCTTTTTATCTTATGAAAGGTTTTTTAGAGTTTCCAGAACTTCTTTTGCGTGATCTTTAACTTTAACATTGTCCCAAATTTTTATAATTTTTCCTTTTTTATCTATTAAATATGTGGTCCTGAGGATGCCCATAAATTCTCGACCCATAAATTTTTTTTTACCCCATACTTTATATTTTTTAAGAACTTTTAAGTCTTCATCAGATAACAAATCAAATTTTATCTTATATTTATCTCTAAATTTGTCGTGACTTTTTAAATTATCTTTAGAAATTCCATAAACCTCACAGTTTAATTTTTTAAACTTAGAGAGTAATTTGTTAAAATCATTAGTCTCAATAGTACACCCAGGCGTATCATCTTTTGGATAAAAATATAAAACAACATATTTTCCTAAAGAATCTTTCAAAGAATAATTAATATTGCTTGTTGAGGGTAAAGTAAAATTAGCTGCTTTCATTATAATGTTATTTTATTTTCCAAAAAATTTAAAACTTCAGCTGGAGTAAGTGTTTTCATATTTTTCCTATCTCTAATCCAAGTATTATCTTTATAATTTTTTGGTGTTATAAATTGTATTCTACTATATTTAAGTTCACTTATAGCATCATTTACTATTAAACCAAAAGATTCAACACCAAGTGCAGCTGATAGATTTAAAGGACCAGAATTATTTCCAACAAAAAACTGAGAATTTTTTATAGCAGTTATTACTCCTGTAAGATCTTTTGTGGAGCAATCAATAAAATAATCTTTTTTGGATATTTCGATTATTTTTTTTGCTACATGTGATTTATCTGGACCACAAATTAGATAAATATAATCAAATAAATTTCTTCTATGAAGTAATTCGGCAAGTTTTACGAAATCTTCTTCATACCACATTTTATAATCTTCAAAAGAATCTACACCAAATGCAATTTTTTTACCTTCATGTAAAAGATCTGAATGTTCTTCATTAGATTCTTTTGTATTATAACTTAATTGTGGATATGGGTTATCTAAATTTATTTTATGTAACTTTAATAATTTTTTAGATTGCTCAGAATAGTTTAATTTCCAGTCCTCATCATTTAAATAAATATCTGTAGTAAGATATCTCTTTTGATTTCCTATACCTGGCCCAATTATATTTTTTATACCAGATATTTTCGCTGCTATTGCTGGTCTATTTACTTTATCTAATAAGTAAACATGACTGTATTTGTTTTGATTATAAATTTGAATTAATTTAAAAACTTCGATCCAATAAAAAATTCCTTTTCTGAAATTATTATAGTTAATGTTATCTATATATTTTTCATCTTTTAATATCTTTTTTGCTTGAGTTTTTTCTCTTAATAT
>CACEFI010000012.1 GCA_902558795.1 uncultured Pelagibacteraceae bacterium
AGCTTTAAATATGCCAAGTTACAACGCACCAGTAGAAGATATGTTATTTCTCTTTGAAAAGTTGAGAGATAATAAAAACTATAATGAGTTAGAAAAATACAACGAAGTTAGTACAGATTTGGTAAAAGATATTTTAGACGAAGCAGCTAAAATAAATCAAAATTTAATTTTACCTCTAGCAAAAATAGGAGATGAAAATCCTGCAATTTTAGAAAATGGTGTAGTTAGAACCCCCCCAGGGTATAAAGAAGCTTACCAAAAGTATATCGAAGATGGTTGGACATCATTATCGTGTGATCCAAAGTATGGTGGTCAGGGTATGCCTAAAACAGTTAGTGCTTTCTTTGATGAAATGCTTTCGTCAGCAAGTTTATCTTTTAAGTTGTATAGTGAATTAAGTATTGGTGCTTATAATTGTATTAATCATCATGCCCCTGAAGAAATAAAAGAAAAATATTTACCAAAGATAGTTGAAGGAAAATGGAGTGGCACCATGTGCTTAACTGAGCCAGTTTGTGGAACAGATTTAGGATTATTAAAAACAAAAGCTTCACAACAATCGGATGGTACTTATAAAATTAGTGGGCAAAAAATATTTATTACATCAGGAGATCATGACTTAACTGAAAATATTATTCATTTAGTTTTAGCAAGATCAACAGACTCACCAGCAGGAACAAAAGGTATAAGTTTATTCCTAGTTCCAAAATTTATAGTAAATGAAGATGGAACAGTTGGACAAAGAAACGGAATATCAACAGGATCAATCGAAAGCAAAATGGGTATTAAAGGTTCTGCCACATGTGTTTTAAATTTTGATGATGCAACAGGTTATATGATTGGATCTAAAGACAAAGGCTTGAATGCAATGTTTACCATGATGAATTTAGAGAGAATTGTTGTGGGTATTCAAGGTTTAGGTATTTCAGAAATTGCATACCAAAATTCTTTGGCCTACGCTAAAGAGAGAAAACAAGGGAAAACCAATAATACAAAATCTACAAATGGTGCAGATTTTATTATTGAACATGCAGATATAAGAAAATCTTTATTAAACATGAAATCTATAATTGAGGGAGAGAGAGCACTTTGTTTTTGGTTATCACAACAAACTGAAGTAAGTCTTTACCACCCAGATGAAAAAATTAAACAAGAAGCCTCGGATTACGTTTCATTAATGACTCCTGTGGTAAAATCTTTATTTACTGATTTAGCAATGGAAATAACTAATGATGCTATGCAAATTCATGGTGGTTATGGATATACAAAAGACCAAGGAATTGAACAATTATATAGAGACAATAGAATTACGCCGATTTATGAAGGAACGAATTCAGTTCAAGCAGCTGATCTAGTTTTTAGAAAACTTGTAAACAAAAATGGAAATATCATTAAGAAATTTTTAGATATGGTTAAAGCTGAGTGTGATAGTAAAAATGAAAAAGTGAAGTCATATTCTAAAGAATTGAATTATTACTTAGATATTTTGTATAAATTTACAGGCTGGATTGAAGATAAAAACAAAATTGAAAAAGATGATGTTAGTGCTGCTGCAAATGATTATCTAAAAACACTAGGTTATATTTCAATAGCATACTCTTGGATCAAGGTTTTAGAAGTAAGTTTCAATGATTATGAGTCTAATAAAGAATTTTATGAAGATAAAATAAATACTGC
This sequence comes from uncultured Pelagibacteraceae bacterium, assembly GCA_902558795.1. Lineage (GTDB taxonomy): Bacteria > Pseudomonadota > Alphaproteobacteria > Pelagibacterales > Pelagibacteraceae > Pelagibacter. Next base: position 1,678 of record CACEFI010000012.1, read on the forward strand.
AAAATTTTATTTCGATAAAGTTTTGCCAAGAGCTGAGCTTCATTATAAATCTGCAATATCAGGAAGTTCTAATATAATGAATTTTAAATTTAATTAATCATGAGTAGTTACGATACAAACTTAGATAAAAATAAAGCTAATCATATTCCTCTTACCCCATTAACATTTTTGGAAAGAGCCAAAGATGTCTATCCAAATTATGAGGCAATAGTTTATGAGGATAGAAAATATACATGGACAGAAGTTTACAAAAGAGCTGTAAAATTTGCGAGTGCGTTATCAAAAATTGGAATTGGCAAAGGAGATACAGTTTCATTTTTAGCATTTAACACTCCCGAAATTTTTGAAGCACATTATTCAGTTCCAATGACAGGCGGAGTATTAAACACTATCAATGTCAGATTAGATGCAAACACTATTGCTTATATTTTAGATCATAGTGAAGCTAAAGTATTGGTTGTTGATAGACAGCTACATGTTGAGGTTAAAAAAGCTTTAGAAAAGATTAATAAAAAAATTATTATTATTGACATAAATGATAAACACGCAGATCAGTCGAAGTTAGAAAAAATTGGCGATCTAGAGTACGAAGACTTTTTAAACACAGGTGATGAAAACTATGACTGGAAAATGCCAGAAGATGAGTGGCAAGCTATATCATTAAGCTATACTTCAGGAACAACAGGTAATCCTAAGGGAGTTGTTTACCACCATAGAGGAGCATATTTGATGTCCACTGGAAGTGCAGTTGCCTGGAATATGCCAAATAGGTTGAATTTTTTAACGATTGTTCCAATGTTTCATTGTAATGGTTGGTGTTATCCTTGGACTGTCCCGATGTTAAATGGAAGAACTATTTGCCTAAGAAATATAGATGTAAAAAAAATCTTTGAATTAATAGATAAATATAATGTAACTCATTTTGGTGGTGCACCAATTATACTAAATATGATTACAGGAGCACCAGAAGCTGATCGAAAAAAACTTAAGAATAAAGTTTATGTGCTAACTGCAGGAGCTCCACCACCTAGTATAATTTTCAAGAAAATGAAAGATCTTGGTTTTGAAGTTATGCATGTTTACGGATTAACTGAAACATATGGTCATGTCACTCAATGTGCATGGAATGATGAATGGAATGATTTTGATGAAGAAAAACAAAACGAAATTAAAGCAAGACAAGGTGTTAGGTACCCTAATACCGAAGGAGTTACAATAATGGATCCAGAAACAATGAAAGAAGTTCCGCATGATGGAAAAACAATCGGTGAAATTATGATTAGAGGAAATGTAGTAATGAAAGGATATTTTAAAGATAAAGCTGCAACCGATAAAGCAATGGCTGGTGGTTGGTTTCACACTGGTGATTTAGCAGTTATGCACCCTGATGGATACGTTAAGATACAGGATAGATCTAAAGATATTATTATTTCTGGAGGCGAAAATATTTCATCTATTGAAATTGAAAATACACTTGCAAAACACCCCTCAGTATCCATTGCAGCAGTAGTTGCAAAACCTGATGAAAAATGGGGCGAAGTTCCTTGTGCATTTATAGAAATGGTTCAAGATAAACCAGTTACAGAAAAAGAATTAATAGACTTTTGTAAGGAAACTCTAGCAGGTTTTAAAGTACCTAAAAAAGTTATTTTCTGTGAGTTGCCAAAAACATCAACAGGAAAAATTCAAAAATTTGAATTAAGAAAACAGTTTTAGGAAATTATTTGATATTCGAGCTAGAAAATAAAAGTGTTCACGCATCAAACGCTGGAAAAGAATTAGATCATAAAAAAGAAACTATTATTTTTCTTCATGGTAGTGGTCTTTCGCATATAGTTTGGTCTTTAGTCGAGCAATTTTTTTCAAACAAAAACTTTAATGTATTGTCAATTGATCTACCTGGACATGGTAATTCAGAAGGTCCTTGTCTTAAAACAATAGAAGAAATTGCTGAATGGTTGGAAAAAGTATTTGTTAAGTTGAAATTAGAGAAAGTAATTCTAATTGGTCACTCCCAAGGATGTTTGGAGATGCTTGAGTACTCAAATAAATACAAGAACAGGTTAAAAAAGTTAGTTTTTATAGGTGGATCTTATAAAATGCCTGTAAATCAAGACTTAATAGATTTAGCAGAAAATGGAGATACAGATGCTGTTAAACTAATGATGAAGTGGGGTTATGAAGGGTCAAAAAAATTTATAGGTGGAAATCCCATAAAAAGAATAATCCAATCCCCAAGAGATATTAGTCAGATATTAGGAGTGGATCTCGTCGCTTGTAATAATTATGTAAATGGTCAGAGCGCTGTAAAAACAATTGATTGTCCTACAATGTTTATTTTCGGCTCTTTAGATAAAATGGTCAATATTGAAGTTGGAAAAAAATTTGCAAGCATGGTTGATAATTCAACTACTTATATAATTGATGGTTGTGGTCATATGATTATGATTGAAAAAGCCTTTGAAATGCGAGAAAAAGTCCTGGAATTTTTACAAAAATGAAAAATTATTCAATAGCAAAATCTAGGAGACTTAGAAGTACGCCTTACACTTCTAGAATAGAAAAACAAGGTGTAACAGCTTACACAGTTTATAATCACATGCTTCTACCAGCTGCATTTGGATCCATCGAAGATTCTTATGAACATTTAAAAAAAGATGTTCAAGTTTGGGATGTTGCAGCTGAAAGACAAGTTGAAATTCAAGGAAAAGACTCTGCAAAACTTGTTCAATTAATGACTTGCAGGGATTTATCAAAATCTAAAATTGGCAGATGCTATTATTGCCCAATCATTGATGATGCAGGAAATTTAGTAAATGATCCTGTAGTTTTAAAGTTAGCAGAGGATAAATGGTGGATATCGATTGCTGACTCAGATGTGATCTTTTTTGCAAAAGGTTTAGCCTCTGGATATAAATTTGATGTCAAAATTGTTGAACCAGTTGTTGATATAATTGCAGTTCAAGGCCCTAAATCTTTTGATTTAATGGAAAAAGTATTTGGAAAAATAATCAAAGAATTAAAATTTTTTGGATTTAGTTATTTTGACTTTGAAGGAGCACAACATCTAATTGCTAGATCTGGATGGTCTAAACAAGGAGGCTATGAGATATATGTTCAAGATACGCAATCAGGACAGAAATTATATGACAACTTGTTTGAAGTAGGAAAAGAATTTAACGTAAAACCAGGTTGTCCAAATTTAATTGAGAGAATTGAAAGCGGGTTACTTTCGTATGGTAATGATTTTGATAATAATGATAATCCCCTAGAGTGTGGTTTTGATCAATATGTTTCGTTAGATAGTGAAATTAATTTCTTAGGAAAAGAAAAACTAAAAAAAATTAAGTTGGATGGAATTAAAAAAAAACTAATGGGTGTTAAATTGGATGCTAAAGAAATTAGTCTATCTAGATCACTAGGTTTGAAAGATGATAATGGTAATATTATCGGAGAATTGAGATCAGCTTGTTATTCCCCACATTTTGGAAAAGTTATAGGAATAGCCATGATGAAAAAACCTCATTGGGAAGTATCTCAAAGCGTAAAAGCTGAGATAAACGGCAATATCTGTACCGGAAACGTTTGCGATTTGCCTTTCATTTAGTATAAACTTCAACAAAATCATGAATATAGCTATCGTTGGAGCCACTGGTAATGTTGGCAGAAAAATATTGGAAGTTCTGGAAAAGAAAGAGCTGGCTATAGATAATTTATATCTACTAGCATCATCTAGAAGTGCTGGATCTAAAATTAATTTTAATGGAAATGAGCATGAGGTAATTGATCTTGAAACTTTCGACTTTTCAAAAGTAAAAATTACCTTTTTTGCAGCCGGTGGAAAAATTTCTGAAAATTTTGCTGAAATTGCCGCTAAGCATTCTTTAGTAATTGATAATTCAAGTTTTTATAGAATGGATCCTGATGTTCCTTTAATAGTGCCTCAAGTAAATTCGGATCATCTAAACAATATAAAGAAAAATATTATTGCGAATCCAAACTGCTCAACTGCTCAACTTGTTATAGCTTTAAAGCCATTACATGATTTGTTTAAAATTAAAAGAATAGTTGTTTCAACCTATCAGTCAGTTTCAGGTGGAGGCAAGGCTCCAATGGATGAATTAATAGAACAAACAAAACAAGTCTTACAGAACAATAAAGTTGAGTCTAAAAATTTTACCAAACAAATCGCGTTTAATGCAATTCCTCACATAGATGTATTTGCAGATGATGGTTACACTAAAGAAGAACTTAAAATGACTAACGAAACAAAAAAGATTCTAGATAATGATATAGACTTAACAGCTACATGTGTAAGATTACCAGTGTTAGTTTCTCACTCAGAGTCAGTTAACATAGAATTTGAAAAATCATTTACTTTAGAAAAAGTAAGAGAAGCCCTAGATAATTTTGAAGGTTGTAAAGTAATTGATGAAAGAGCTAATGGAGGCTATTCAACTCCATTAGAAGCCGAAGGAAAAGATGAAACATTTGTATCAAGAATTAGAGAAGATAAAACTGTAACCAATGGTTTAAATATGTGGATTGTGTCAGATAATCTTTTGCGAGGAGCAGCTTTAAACGCAGTTGAGATTGCAGAAACATTGATTAAAAATAATTTTTATGGAAAATAAAAGACCATTATCTCCACATATACAAATTTATAGATGGCATATTTCATCGTTAGTATCTATCTCACATCGAATAACAGGAATTATTAATATTGTTGGAATAACATTGATCTGTATTTGGGTATCTTTGTTAGTTTTAGGTGATGCAAATTATTCTTTAATTAATCAATTTTTAAATTCGGTATTAGGAAAATTTTTTGTGATAGGTTTAGTTTGGTCTTTTAGCTTTCAAATGTTGAGCGAAATTAGACATCTGTTGATGGATATGGGTTATGGTTTTGAATTACAAACAACTCGTATTACAGGTCTTATGGTTATCTTTGGATCTTTTTTGTTAACAATTTTGATTTATTTAATAGGTAAAAATTTTATTTAGTATGAATTTAGCTACAAAAAAATGGGTATTTCTAAAGATATCTTCAGTAATTTTGTTACCGTTAATGTTTTGGTTTATCATTAATTTTGTAACAATTTATAATGATGGTTATTTTGAGGTTGTAAAATTTTTTACCGATCCAATCTCCAAGTTTTTGTTTAGCTTATTTATTATTTTTGCTTATTTTTTTTCTTCACTAACTATTAGTGAGGTTTTTGAAGACTATATAACAGATGATAAAATCAAATATGTCGCAAACAGACTGTTATTTATTTCTGCTATAATTATTCCATTATTAACAATTATTTTTTTATTTAACCTTAACTAATGAGTTCTTATAAAATTATTGATCATGAATATGATGTTGTTGTTCTTGGAGCAGGCGGATCTGGTTTAAGAGCAGCTGTAGGCTTAAGTGAAGCTGGATTAAAGACAGCATGTATTTCAAAAGTCTTTCCAACAAGAAGTCATACTTCTGCTGCCCAAGGTGGTATTTCAGCTGCCCTAGGAAATATGGGTGAAGATGATTGGAGATGGCACATGTATGATACGGTTAAGGGCGCCGATTGGTTAGGCGACCAAGATAGTATCGAATATTTGTGTAAAGAAGCTCCAAAGGCAGTAATTGAATTAGAAAAATATGGTGTGCCTTTTAGTAGGACTGAAGAAGGAAAAATTTATCAAAGACCTTTTGGTGGAATGACTAAAAATTATGGTAACGGCATAGTTCAAAGAACTTGTGCAGCAGCAGATAGAACAGGTCATGCAATATTACACACTCTTTATGGGCAAGCGCTAAAACATAATACAGAGTTTTTTATAGAATATTTTGCTTTAGATTTATTAATGAAGGATGGTGAATGTAAAGGACTGATTGCATGGAACTTAAATGATGGAACAATTCATAGATTTAGAGCACATACAGTAATTATTGCTACTGGCGGTTATGGAAAGGTATATTATTCAGCAACATCAGCTCATACATGCACGGGTGATGGAAATGCAATGGTGTTAAGAGCTGGACTACCTTTGCAGGATATGGAGTTTGTACAATTTCATCCAACAGGCATATATGGTCATGGTACTTTAATAACTGAAGGTGCCAGAGGTGAAGGAGGTTATCTTACAAATTCAAAAGGTGAAAGATTTATGGAAAGATATGCACCTAATGCAAAAGATTTAGCATCAAGAGATGTAGTTAGTAGATCAATGTCAATTGAGATTAATGAGGGAAGAGGAGTTGGTAAAGAGCAAGATCATGTTCATTTAAATCTAAGCCATTTAGACAAAGAAATCATTGAAAGTAGATTGCCAGGAATTACCGATGCTGCAAGATTATTTGCAAATGTTGATGTTACTAAAGAACCAATTCCAGTTGTACCTACTGTTCATTATAATATGGGAGGCATTCCAACTAATTATAAAGGAGAAGTTTTGACAGTGAATGGTTCCGAAAAAACTGTACCTGGACTGATGGCAATTGGAGAGGCGGCATGCGTTTCGGTTCACGGAGCTAATAGATTAGGGTCTAACTCTTTAATTGATTTAGTTGTTTTTGGAAGAGCTGCTGCAAAAAGAGCTGCTGAATTGGTTAAACCAGGAACACCTCATGAAGAAATTGGAGAGTCTGAAACTCAAAAATGTTTAGATAGGTTTGATAAACTGAGAAATGCAAATGGTGAAAACAGTACAGCAGATCTGAGACTTGCTATGCAAAAAACTATGCAATCAAAATGTGCAGTTTTTAGAACTGAAAAAAATCTTAAAGAGGGAGTTGATGAAATTAGAAAAACATATGATGGAATGGACTCTATTTCGGTCAAAGATAGATCTTTAGTATTTAACACTGATTTAGTAGAAACATTAGAATTCGATAATCTTATAAGACAAGCCATAACAACTGTAGACTCAGCGTATCACAGAAAAGAAAGCCGAGGAGCTCATGCAAGAGATGATTATCCAAAAAGAGATGATGAAAAATTTATGCAACATACACTAGCCTGGTGTGACGGCAAGAATACAAAAATAAGTTATAGAGAAGTCCACAAGTCCACTTTAACTAATGAAGTTCAATACTTTCCACCTCAAGAAAGAGTGTATTAATGGTTCAAATAAATTTACCTAAAAATTCTGAGGTCACCAAAGGTAAGTATTATCAAGATAAAACTGGTTCAAAAAATATCAGAAAAGTAAATGTTTATAGATGGGATCCTTCTACAGAGGAAAATCCTAGGTTAGATACTTATGAAGTGGATATGGATAATTGTCCTTCAAAAGTTTTAGATATTCTAAATAAAATTAAGAATGAAATTGATCCAACATTAGCTTACCGAAGATCATGTGCGCATGGAGTTTGTGGATCGTGTGCCATGAATATGGGAGGTAAAAATGGTCTCGCATGCACTACGCCTCATGCAGAAATTGATGGTGATATAGATATTTATCCTTTACCACACTTAAAAGTTAAAAGAGATTTAATTGGTGACTTAGATGGACTTTATAAACAATATCAATCTATTGAGCCTTGGTTAAAAAATAATTCAACAAAAGAAACAACAGAAATAACACAATCAAAAGAAGAGAGAGCTAAACTTGATGGTGCTTATGAATGTATCATGTGTGCATGTTGTTCGACATCTTGCCCAAGTTATTGGTGGAATGGAGATAAATACTTAGGTCCTGCAGTTCTTCTTCAAGCTTATAGATGGATTATTGATAGTAGAGATGAAGAAAGAGAAATAAGATTAAAAAAAGTTGCGGATGAGCTAAAACTTTATAGGTGTCATACCATCCTAAACTGTACTAATGCTTGTCCAAAAGGCTTAAATCCAGCAAAAGCAATTGCTGAATTAAAAAAAATGATTGCTACAGCTAATGTTTAAATAGACTAACAAGCTTTTTTGTTTTAAAAGACCGTATTCATGAAATTAATAGAGCACTTCGTTGGGGGAAAAATTATCCCTGGTTCATCAGATAAAAAGGGTAAAGTCTATAATCCTGCAACTGGAGAACAGGAGTCAGAAGTAAGACTTGCCTCAAAATCTGACTTAAATCAGGCAGTTGAAGTCGCTAAAAAAGCTTTTGAAACTTGGTCATTAAAACCACCTCTTCAAAGAGCAAGAGTGATATTTAAATTTAAAGAGTTAATTGAAAAAAATTCTGAAGAACTTACAAAATTAATTGTTTCAGAACATGGAAAAGTTTACGAGGATGCTAGAGGCTCCTTAACTCGAGGTCTTGAAGTAGTAGAATTTGCTTGTGGAATTCCACATTTGTTAAAAGGTGAATACTCTGAAAATGTGGGTACAGATGTTGATAGCTATTCTATGAGGCAGCCACTTGGAGTGGTTGCAGGAATTACTCCATTTAATTTTCCTGCTATGGTGCCAATGTGGATGTTTCCTATCGCTATAGCTTGTGGAAATACTTTTATTCTTAAACCCTCAGAAAAAGATCCATCTTGTCCTTTAAGATTAGCTGAATTACTTTCTGAAGCAGGTCTTCCAGATGGAGTATTTAATGTAGTAAATGGAGATAAAGAGGCTGTCGATGCAATCTTAGAAAATAAAGATATCAAAGCTGTAAGTTTTGTTGGATCAACACCAATTGCAAAATATATTTATGAAAATTCAGCAAAAAATGAAAAAAGAGTTCAAGCACTAGGTGGAGCAAAAAATCATTTAGTTGTTATGCCTGATTGTGATCTAGATGGTGCAGTAAATGGTTTAATGGGTGCAGCCTATGGTTCTGCAGGAGAAAGGTGTATGGCTCAATCTGTTGCAGTTGCAGTAGGAGATATTGGAGATGAACTTGTATCTAGATTATCGAAAAAAGCAGAGGCTTTAAAAGTCGGTCCTGGCATGGATAAAACATCTGAGATGGGTCCTTTGGTTACAAAAGAACATTTAGAAAAAGTTAAGAGTTATGTTGACCTAGGTGTTGAAGAGGGTGCTAAGCTAGTGGTTGATGGAAGAAATTTAAAACTTCAAGGATATGAAAAGGGATTTTATATAGGTGGTTGTTTATTTGATCATGTAAATAAAGATATGAGAATTTATAAAGAAGAAATATTTGGTCCAGTTTTATCTGTAGTTAGAGTTAAAACTTTTGAGGAGGCAGCAAAATTAATTAATGATCATGAATATGGAAATGGTGTGAGCATTTACACAAGAGACGGTGATGCAGGTAGAACTTTTGCAAGTAAAATACAAATAGGAATGGTAGGGATAAATGTACCAATTCCTGTCCCTATGGCATTTCATAGTTTTGGTGGATGGAAAAGGTCTTTATTTGGAGACAGTGGAATGCATGGTATGGAAGGAATAAAATTTTATACGAAACTTAAAACAGTAACATCTAGATGGCCTTCAGGTGTCCGTTCAAATGCGGAATTTGTAATGCCAACAATGAAATAAGGAAAAAAATGAGTAAAATATCTTTGATTGGCGCAGGCCAAATAGGCGGAACTTTAGCACACTTAATTGGAACAAAAGAGTTAGTAGATGAAGTAGTTTTGTTTGATGTTGCAAGTGGAATAGCAAAAGGAAAAGCACTTGATATAGCACAATCATCATCAGTAGACGGTTTTAATGTAAAATTTTCAGGTACAGATGACTATAAAGATATCAAAGACTCAGATGTAATTATTATTACTGCTGGTGTACCAAGAAAACCAGGTATGAGTAGAGATGATTTGTTAGGTATTAACTTAAAAATTATTAAACAAGTAGCAGAGGGTATCAAGGAAAATGCCCCTAATGCATTTGTAATATGTATTACTAATCCTTTAGATGTCATGGTTATGGCATTTCAAAAATTTTCAGGTTTACCAGCTAATAAAGTTGTTGGAATGGCTGGAATTTTAGATAGCTCAAGATTTAAATTATTTCTATCTTTAGAATTAAATGTTCCAGTAAAAGAAATAGACGCAATGGTGATGGGTGGACATGGAGATACCATGGTGCCAATGCCTAGATTTACGAAAGTTTCAGGAAAACCTTTACTTGATTTAGTAAAAGAGGGAAAAATTTCTCAAGAGAGATTGGAAGAAATAAATCAGAGAACTAGAGATGGTGGAGCTGAAATAGTTAAATATCTTGAAAAAGGATCTGCATTTTATGCACCTGCAGCATCTGGTGTTCAGATGGCAGAAGCATATTTAAAAGATGAAAAAAAATTACTACCATGCGCTATTCAATTAAATGGAGAGTATGGTGCGAATAATGTTTATGCGGGTGTCCCAGTAATTATTGGAAAAGATGGAGTGGAAAAAATTGAGCAAATTGATTTAGATGATAAAGAAAAAAAAGAATTTATGCATTCTATCGATGCAGTTAAAGCTCTTTGGGAATCAGCATCTAAAATAGATCCTGATCTTTCTAAGTAATAATGAATATTCACGAACATCAAGCTAAGCAAATTCTAAAGAAATATGGAGCAAAGGTTCCAGAGGGTGTCTTTGCTCTTACTGTTGATGAATTAGTAGAAAAAGCTAAGTCATTAAATACAAAAAAATATGTTTTAAAAGCTCAAATCCATGCTGGCGGAAGAGGAAAAGCAGGGGGAGTAAAAATATTAGATACTATTGAAGAGTTAAATGAGGCAGCAAAAGAGATGATGGGAAAAACTTTAGTAACTCATCAAACAGGTCCTGAGGGAAGAGAAGTAAAGAGATTATATGTTGAAGAGTCATCAAACATAGGCAAAGAGTTTTATTTATCTTGTTTAGTTGATAGAGCCAGTTCTAAAATAGCTTTTATATCTAGTGACCAAGGTGGAATGGATATTGAAGAGGTGGCAAGTAGTTCACCTGAAAAAATTATTACAACAAAAGTTGATATAAGTGATGAAATTTCAGACAAAGATTGTGAAGAGATAATTAAAATTTTTAATTTAAATGATGCTGCTAAAACACAAGCAATTTCACTAATAAAATCAATTTATCAAATGTTTATAAGCACAGATGCAAATATGGTTGAGGTCAATCCATTAATCTTAACTAAAGAGGAAAAAGTAATTTGTTTGGATGCAAAAGTAAATTTTGACTCAAATGCTTTATTTAGACATCCTGAGATTGTTGAATTAAGAGATTTAAATGAAGAGGATCCAACAGAAATTGAGGCAAGCAAACATGATCTAGCTTATATAAAATTGGATGGAAGTATTGGCTGTATGGTTAATGGTGCAGGTTTAGCTATGGCAACTATGGACATAATTAAACTTTATGGAAAAGAGCCAGCTAATTTTTTAGATGTTGGTGGTGGTGCTTCAAAAGAAAAAGTTTCAGCAGCTTTGAAGATAATTCTATCAGATAAAAATGTTAAAGGAATTTTGATAAATATTTTTGGAGGAATAATGAGATGTGATGTTCTTGCTCAAGGGGTGGTAGATGCAGCCAAAGAAATAAATATCAGTGTTCCATTAGTTGTTAGACTTGCTGGTACAAATTTTAAAGAAGGAAAAGAAATATTAGATAACTCAGGATTAAAGTTAATATCTGCTGAAAATTTAGATGATGCAGCAAAGAAGATTGTAGAGGCAATTAAATAAGATGTCTGTTTTAGTAAACAAAAACACAAAAGTAATTTGTCAAGGCTTTACAGGTGCGCATGGTACTTTTCACTCTGAACAAGCAATCAAATATGGAACTAATTTAGTTGGTGGCGTAACTCCGAAAAAGGGTGGTCAAAAACATTTAGATAGACCTGTTTTTAATAGCGTTATCGAAGCAAAAGATAATGTAGGTGCAGATGCAACAATGATTTATGTTCCGGCTAAATTTGCTGCTGCTGCAATTATAGAAGCAATAGATGCATCAATAGAATTAATTGTTTGTATAACGGAAGGTATTCCAGTCCAGGATATGCTTAAAGTAAGACAAAAATTAAATGGTTCGAAAAGTAGATTGATTGGACCTAATTGCCCGGGAATAATTACTCCAGATGAATGTAAAATTGGAATTATGCCAGGAAATATTCATAAAAGAGGATCAGTTGGAATTGTTTCAAGATCTGGAACTCTTACCTACGAGGCAGTAGCACAAACAACTGAGAATGGTTTAGGTCAATCAACTTGTATTGGTATCGGAGGTGATCCAATTAATGGAACAAACTTTATTGATTGTTTAGACTTATTTTTAAACGATGAAGAGACGGAATCTATTTTAATGATTGGAGAAATTGGGGGCACAGCAGAAGAAGAAGCTGCAGAGTTTGTAAAAAATCACAAAATCAAAAAACCAATAGTTGGATTTATTGCAGGAATTACGGCTCCCCCTGGACGTAGAATGGGTCATGCAGGAGCTATTATTTCAGGAGGAAAAGGTGGTGCTGAAGATAAGATTACAAAAATGGAAGAATCTGGCATTACAGTCGCAAAATCGCCTTCAATAATTGGAAAAACTTTATTTAATAAATTGTCAAATTGAAAAATAATATTAGAGGACTATATTAAATAAATAGATGTCAGCATCAAAAAATCTCGAATACGAAAAAACTTCATTTTTAAACAAATCCAATAGTGCATTTATTGAGCGAATGTATCTTAAATTTGTAAACAAGGATGCAGATTTACCAGATAGTTGGAAAGATTATTTTGAAGGTATTGGCGATGAATTAAATATTATTGCAAAAGAAATTAATGGCCCTTCATGGGGCCCTAAAAAAAATACAGTAGATATTGACGAACTTCAAAAAAAAATTGACCAACAAGAACAAAATTCTAATCGAATTACAGTAAATAATAATGGTGTAAGTCTAGGTTCATCAAGATCTAATGAAGACTCTATTAAAGCAGTTTCAATGATCAGATCATACAGACAACGCAGCTTTAGATCCAGCTCCATCTTTCTTGATTACACCTGAGTCTATCATTTCATGATATAAATCGTTTCCTTCTCTTGTTCTTTCTCCAACACCAGCAAAAACAGAAAAACCACCGTGTGCCTTTGCAACGTTGTTAATTAATTCCATAATCAAAACTGTTTTTCCAACTCCAGCTCCACCAAATAGACCAATTTTTCCACCTTTTGCATATGGAGCCAATAAATCAATTACTTTAATACCAGTAACCAAGATTTCTGTTTCAGTTGACTGTTCATTAAATTCAGGAGCAGCTCTGTGAATAGGCCAACTTTCTTTAGTTTTTACTTCACCTCTTTCATCAATAGGCTCTCCAATTACATTTATAATTCTACCTAATGTTTCAGGTCCAACAGGAACTTGGATAGGTGCTTTAGTATTAGTTACTTCATCACCTCTTTTTAGTCCTTCAGTAGCATCCATTGCAATTGTTCTAACAGTAGACTCTCCTAAATGCTGAGCAACCTCTAAAACCAGTCTGTTGTCTCCATTTTTACATTCTAAGGCCGTTAAAATTTCTGGAAGATCTCCATCAAATTTGACGTCTACTACTGCTCCAATAACTTGTGTAATTATTCCTTTGCTCATAATTATAAACTCTCTGCTCCTGATATGATTTCTATTAGTTCTTTAGTAATTGCTGCTTGACGACTTCTATTATACTCAATAGTAAGCTTGTCAACCATTTCACCTGCGTTCCGGGTTGCATTGTCCATTGCACTCATTCTTGAGCCCTGTTCACTAGCTGAATTCTCTAACATCGCCTTAAATATTTGTGTTGAAATATTTTTTGGCAATAAATTGCTTAAAATTTCATCTTCATCTGGTTCAAACTCATAGCTATCCTCAGATTTATCTTCCTCTGAATTTTCAACATTCAAAGGGATAATTTGTTGTGCTTGAGGAATTTGCGTAATTACATTTTTGAATTGATTATAAAAAATAGTACAAACATCAAACTCTTCAGCTTCAAATTTTTCTATAACCATTTTACCAACTTTTTCTGCATCAAAATAATTAGCATGTTTAGATTCTTTGAATGAAATATTTGCGATTATCTTATCACCATATGCTCTTTTAAGTTGATCATTACCTTTAGAACCTACAGTAATAATCTTTAAGTCTTTTCCTTCTTCTACAAGTTTTGCAAAATAACTTTTGGCTTTTTTAATTATATTTGAATTAAATCCACCACATAAACCTCTGTCTGAAGTCATCACAACGCAAAGATGCACTTTGTCATTACCTGATCCAGATAATAATTTTGGAGCATTTTCTTTATCTGAAATCCCACTAGAAAGATTAAGAATTATATTATTCATTTTTTCAGAATAAGGTCTTCCCTTCTCAGCACTTTCTTGGGCTCTTCTAAGTTTTGCCGCTGCTACCATCTTCATAGCTTTTGTAATTTTCTGCGTAGATTTTACACTAGCTATTCTTTTTTTAAGGTCGTCTAAACTTGCCATAATAAATTAAGATTTAAAGTTTTCCTTTAACTGAGTAATTACTTCAATTAGTAATTTTTCTTTATCATCCTCAAGTTTACCTGAGCTTTGAATTGATTCAATTATCTCGGGTTTATCAGACTTGCATTTTTCAATGATTTTTTTTTCAAATTCAGCAATATCTTTTAATTCAATATCATCCAAGTATCCCTTAACTCCGCAGAATACCGAAATAACTTGTTCAGCTACTGTCATTGGTGAATATTGTTTTTGTTTAAGAAGTTCAGTTAATTTTGATCCTCTATTTAAAAGTTGTTGTGTTGATGCATCTAAATCAGAACCAAATTGAGCAAAAGCAGCCATCTCTCTGTACTGTGCTAATTCTAATTTCATTGATCCAGAAACTTTTTTCATAGCTTTTGTTTGTGCTGAAGAACCAACCCTAGAAACAGACAATCCTACGTTAATAGCAGGTCTAATCCCTTGGTTAAAAAGTTCAGTTTCTAAGAAAATTTGACCGTCTGTAATTGAAATTACGTTAGTTGGAATAAACGCTGATACGTCACCACCCTGTGTTTCAATAATTGGAAGTGCTGTTAAAGAACCTCCACCATGTTCATCACTTAATTTCGCCGCTCTTTCTAACAATCTACTGTGTAGATAGAATACATCACCAGGGTAAGCTTCACGTCCTGGAGGTCTTCTTAAAAGTAGAGACATCTGTCTATAAGCTACGGCCTGCTTAGATAAATCATCATAAATAATTAATCCATGCATTCCGTTATCTCTAAAATATTCGCCCATTGCACACCCTGTATAAGGCGCTAAAAACTGAAGGGGCGCAGAGTCAGATGCTGTCGCTGCAACGATTGTTGTATACTCCATTGCTCCAGCTTCTTCTAATGTTTTTTGAATTTGTCTGACAGTTGATCTTTTTTGACCGATCGCAACATAAATACAATAAAGCTTTTGTTTCTCATCACCAGACTCATTAATTTTCTTTTGGTTAATAATGGCATCGATTGCAACTGCAGTTTTACCTGTTTGTCTATCACCAATAATTAACTCACGCTGTCCTCTTCCAACTGGAACTAGACTATCAATAGATTTTAAACCTGTTTGCATAGGTTCACTAACTGATTGTCTTGGAATAATTCCTGGAGCTTTTACTTCAACTCTGCTTTTTTGAACACTTTTATCTAAAGGTCCTTTACCATCAATTGGATTTCCTAATCCATCAACAACTCTACCTAACAATTCTTTTCCAACTGGAGTATCAACAATGTTTCCAGTTCTTTTAACTGTATCACCTTCTTTAATATTTCTGTCATCTCCAAAAATTACAACACCAACATTTTCACTTTCTAGGTTAAGAGCCATACCTTTTGAACCATCAGCAAACTCTACCATTTCTCCAGCCTGAACATTATCAAGACCATAAATTCTAGCGATACCATCTCCTACTGATAATACTTGCCCAACTTCGGTTACTTCTGCTTTATCACCAAAATTTTTAATTTGTTCTTTTAGTATCTTTGTTACTTCTGAAGGATTTATTTCCATTTATGCCTCTATCATTCTGTTTTCGATTTGTTGTAATTTATTTTTAATTGAGGTATCCACCATAGTACTTCCAACTTGTACTACTAAGCCTCCTATTAAACTTTGATCATGTTTGTAGTTTAATTTTATTTTTGAGCTAAAATTTTTTGTCAGCTCATCTGTGATTTTAGAAATTTCGTCACCAGATAATTCTTTAGCAGATTTTAATTCTGCTTTTAATTCTCCTCTTTTTTTTGAACAAGTTTCAATAAAACTCTTTAAAATTTGTTCAACATAAAAAAAACGTCTTTTAGTGATTAAAAAACTTAAAAAATTTTTTAATAAATTTTCAAATTTATTATTATTAGAAATATTGTCTAAAACTTTTAAAAGATCTTCTTGGCTGTTTGTAGGGTCCTTAATTAAATTTGAAAAATCTTTACTTGATGAAATCAAATTTAAGATAGATAGAGATTGATCTTCTACTTGTGAAAGAACATTATTTTCACTTGCAAGCTCATACAAAGCTAAAGAATATCTATCAGCTGAAGTTATTGAAAATCCCTTATTTTTACTCAACTTAGTACCTCTGTTATGTTGAAGATTATTTTAAAATCACGCTCTAATTAGCATATGACTATAATGTCTTCAAGTAGCACATTCGTTAAAAAATCCCTTTTTTAAAGGTTAATTGAAGTTTATTGGATCAACATCAACTGAAAGTTTTATTCCTGAAGAAAATTTGTAATTTGGGATAATTTTTGCAATTGAGTTCTGTAATTTGAGAGATTTTGAACCCCTGATTAACATTCTTATTCTAAATTTCCTTTTTAATCTAAAAATTGGTGCATTAACAGGTCCCAAAACTCTTGCCTCAATTTTTTTTTCAATAAAATTTTTAAAATAAAAAGCTTCTTTTTCTAATTTTGCTTCATTGTCACCTGTTAAAATTAAAGAAATAAATCTTTGAAATGGTGGAAGCTTGTTTTGTCTTCTAATATCTAGCTCTCTATCAAGAAAAATATCAGGATTACTATTAGTTAAATCTGAAATCATTTTAGTATTTGTATTGTAGGTTTGAAAATACACTGTTGCAGGTTTTCCTGTTCTTCCAGCTCGACCAGAAAGTTGATGATACAACTGTAAATTTTTTTCAGCTCCTCTTAAATCATGTCCCTGTAAGGAAAGATCAATATCAACTACCACAATACAATTAAGGCTTGGAAAATGAAAACCTTTCGAAATTAATTGGGTTCCAACTAAAATTTGAACTTCATTTTTAATTATCTTTTCTAATTTTTCGCTTGAACTTTTCTTATTCATTGTATCACTTGAAAAAATTTCAATTTTTTTTGATGGAAAGTTTTTTTTAACTTCCTCAGATATTCTTTCAACACCAGGACCACTAAAAATAAATTCACAATCCCCATCTTTTACACAAGTTCTTTTTAAAGAAGATTTAAAACCACAATAATGGCACAATAAATTATTTTTTTTTTTATGATAAACTAAATTAATTGAACAATTGGGACATGAATAACTATTGAAGCATTTATTGCAAAGTACATGTGGAGAAAACCCTCGTCTATTTAAAAAAAATAATACCTGATCATTTCTATCAAGATGAAAATTTACTTTCTCAATTATTTTTTTGGATAACCAAGATTGTTTTTCTAATTTTGTTTCATTAAGATTAACTATTTCATAATTTGGTAATGATGCGTTCTGGTAACGATTTTCTAATTTAGAAATACTATATTTTCCTTTTTTAATATTTTCATAAGTTTCAATTGAAGGAACAGCAGTTATTAAATTAATAGGGATATTTTCAAATGATGCTCTAGAAATAGCCATGTCTCTTGCATTATAAGTAACACCTTCATCTTGTTTGTAAGATTGATCATGTTCTTCATCAACAATAATTAAACCTAGTTTTTTAAATGGTAAAAATAATGATGATCTGGCGCCTATGACAACTTTAATTTCTCCATTTGCAATTCCGCTCCAAATAATTTCTTTATTTTTTTTTGTAACACCGGAGTGCCAAACTGCTGGGGTAAAACCAAAAAATTCTATGAATTTTTTTTCAAATTGACCTGTTAAGCCAATTTCAGGTAATAAAATTAAGCCCTGAAAACCCTTATTTATTATGTCTTTAAGGGCTTCAAAATAGACTATAGTTTTTCCAGAGCCTGTTGTACCTTGAAGAACATGAACTCTAAATTTTTGATTAGAAACATTCATTTTTTTAAGTGATTTTTTTTGTTCTTCAGAAAGCTTTATTGAATTTTTTTTG
>CACEFI010000013.1 GCA_902558795.1 uncultured Pelagibacteraceae bacterium
AGTAAGTTTAATTAATCAAAAAAATCAGTATTTTTACATAAAATATTTAAATTAAATCCTTTAAAAATTGAATTTTCTTTAAAAATCAATAAAACAATTCATCATTATGAAAAAAAATCAAAAGAAATACGGCTACACTCAACAAGAATGGAACAACTTAAGTCCAATTAGAAAATTGGAGAGAAAACTTGATAGAGTTAATCATATAATGGAACTTATAAGAACTGTAGTTCCTGTAATGCTGTTACTTTTGAATACAATAATTATTTTGAAATTATTCAATTATATTTAAAATAACTTAATCCCAATCACACCGATCACTATAAGAGCAATAGATATTATTTTTTTAAGATTTATAGTTTCTTTTAAGAAAAAATATCCAATAAATATTGAGAAAAAAATGCTCGTTTCTCTAAGAGCTGCAACAAGAGGAATTGGTGCTTTTGTAAAACCCCAAACAACAATTACATAAATAATAAAAGATATAGATCCACCGACCCAAAATATCATTTTTGCATCTTTAAAAACCTTTGAAAAAATATTTTCATATTTGTTTAGTTTTAAAATAATAGGGAAAAGTAAGGCACTAAATAAAAAAGAAAAACTAATATAAGAAATTGCTGATGTGCTAACTCTAGCACCGTATCCATCAATTAAAGAGTATAGACCTATGAATGATCCAGTAAGTAAAGAATACTTAATAATCTCAATTTGATTTTTATCTTTTGAGCCAAATAAGCCAAGAAGCATTATTCCTGCACAAATCAATAATATTGAAATTAGAGTTGGTATTTTAAATACAACACCAAGAAATATTATAGAAATCAATGTAGCTAATAAAGGTCCAAATCCTCTAAATATTGGGTATACATTTGTGTAATCCCCTGCTTTATAAGAATTTAACATATACCATTGATAACCTTGGTGAGCTAATACGCTGGCAATTATATAAGGCAGCGACTCTTTTCCTGGTAAAGGAAAATAGAAAATACAAATCAAAGCTAAAGGTATGTGACCTAAAACAATAGCTAAAACTGCTATAGCTTTATCTGGATGATGTTTAACCATCGCATTCCAAATAGCATGCATGATTGTAGCCAATAAGATAATTAAAAAAACGTTAGCTTCCATTAAATTATAGTAATGTGATTAATTGATTAGTAAATGATTATTATCTCTTAAAACTAGATACTATTTCTTTAAGTTTTAATTTTTCTTTTTTTAAGGTTCTTAATTTTTCCCATGAAGAAAAGGCTCTGTCATTAAGTCTTAATTTGGTTAGATGATTGATTTGTAATTCTATTTTTTTATGTTTTTTTATTAGCTCTTTAAAAGCTTTCATTAATAAAAAACATATCACATTTTAAAGATAAAGATTATTAAAATTTAAATTTTTTTGGCTTTTAAAAAAATAAAAAAAGGTTCACTTAACTTAATAAGTAAAAAAAGCTGAATTATATTTTTTTTGCTTTTATATTTCTTGTGCGGTATGATCTATCTGAGTCCCGCTCTAATTCAGCCTTGTGCTGACAATCAATATTAAAAACTAACAATTTAAAGTGTCAAAATTATGATTTTGAAATTGATAAAACTACTGTGTTTTTTGGGCATACATAACTACAAAACCATAAATATTGAATATGGCTTTAATCCAACCGATAGGGTTACAACCCTTGAATGTAAAAATTGTGGTTTCACTAAGATTAAATCTGGTGGGTAAAATTTATATTAATGAAAAATATTCGAAAAAATATTGAGATAAGAAGATTTTTAGAATGGTCAAAAATAGTAAGGGGAAAACCAATTCAAATAAGATTGTATGAATTAATATATTTTGAACTACTAGAATTATGGCTTCAGTTAAATAAGCCACCATTAAGAAGATTGATATACGAAACAATTAACTCAGATGATTATGATGATAAATTTATTAAAGGAAAAATATTTCAAGAATATATAGATGAAATATTAGAAACACCTTGTGAGGATAAATCTGGATACTACAATCCAGACTCTAGAGAAATATTAAGCGAAGTTAATATTAAAGAATTATATGATGTAAAATATTTGATTAAAAGTGAGCTAAATACTGTGATTATGATTGATAGATATAATGCTATTTATACTTTTTGTAGATTGTATGAGGAATGGTGCTTAAAAAAGAAATCTGAACAAATTGAAGACGTTACTAAAAAAGAAAGATTTGATGTAACAAGAGACTTACCGATAAAAATTTCAACACAAAGATAAACTTCTATTTAACTCTACCATAAACATCTTGATATCTAACGATGTCTGTTTCTTTAAGAATTGAACCCACTTGAGCTTCCATTATTTTAACTGGTTTTTTACCTGAATTTTGCACTCTATGAATTGCTTCTAATGGAATGAATATGTGTTCACCTGGTTTTTTAATTATTAAATGTTTGTTAAGTGTAATTTTAGCATTACCTTGTGTAACTAGCCAATGTTCAGCTCGATGATGGTGTTTTTGTAAGCTTAATATCCCTTTTGGTTTTACAAATAACTCTTTAATTAAGAACTCTTTTCCCTTGAATAAATTGGTGTATCTACCCCAAGGACGGTAATAAACATTTTTTTTCTTAATGTATTTGTTTTTATTTTTGTCATACATTTTTAAAATTTCTTTCCAACTGCCAAGATCTGACCATGGGATATCTAATTTAATTGCGTTTATCTGTTTTGTTTTTTCTAAAATTGCATAATCAAATGATTTTGCAGTTGCCTTAATAAAAGAAGCTTTGTTTAAATAATAAGTTTTAGCTTTATATTTTGCCTTTTTAACTGAATTAACACAATTTCTATATGTTATTGGCTGATATTTTTTAAAATTATTAATTATTGAGTCTTTTCTAAGAAAAAACATTCCTGAATTCCAGTAACCTTTGTTCTTAATAATTTGTTTGGCTTTTGCCTCTTTTGGTTTTTCAATAAATTTAGTTACTTTATTAATATTTCCTTTAATTTTTTTGGTTAAGAAATATCCATAATCACTTGTTGGAGATTTAGGTTTAATTCCAAAAACAAATATGTTTTCACTATTAAGGTTTGATTTATTTTTATTGATAGCCTTATTAAAAACACTCATTTTTTCAATTAAATGATCGGCAGTAAAAAACATCAATGATTGGTTGTCAGGAATATCATTTATTAGTGCCGTACTTAAAATAGCTGGTGCTGTGTTTCTTTTTGCTGGCTCTACAACAATTTTATATTTGTTAATTTTATTTTTTCTTAAATGCTGTTTTACTTTATTTAAATACTTCTTGTTTGTACTAATAATTGGTGGATCATAAATTAAGGCTTTTGTTCTTTCTAAAGTTTTATCAAGTAAAGTCCATTTACCAAAATCAATAAACTGTTTTGCTTGATGAGTTTTAGAATTTGGCCAAAGTCGTGTTCCAGCACCTCCACATAAAATTACTGGACGGATTTTCATTAAATTTCTGAATAATCCTTAACTTCTTTTTTCTTACCTGGATGAGTTGGGGCACCTAAATAAGCCGGTCCTACCGTTTGTGCATACTTCCATAAAGTACCAGAACCAAAATCAGATTTTCTAGGTTTCCATTTTCTTTTTCTTAAAGCTAATTCTTTTTTAGAAAGTCTTACATTGATGGTGCCTTTTTTAGCATCAATATCGATGATATCTCCATTACGTAAAAGGCCTAAAGGACCCCCTAGAGCGGCCTCAGGGCCTACGTGACCCACACAAAAGCCTCTTGTAGCACCAGAGAACCTACCATCTGTGATAAGAGCTACTTTCTCCCCTTTTCCCTGTCCGTATATAGCGCCTGTTGTTGATAACATTTCTCTCATACCAGGTCCTCCAACAGGGCCTTCATATCTAATAATGATCACATCACCGTCATTATACTTTTTACTTTGAACAGCTTTCATAGCGCTTTCTTCATTATCAAAACATCTAGCTTTTCCAGTAAACTGTAATTTTTTTAATCCTGCAACTTTAACTATTGCACCCTCAGGAGCTAAATTACCTTTTAATCCAACTACACCACCAGTTGGTGATAAAGGATCTTTATAAGATCTCATTACTTTTTGTTTTGGATTAAATTTAATATTTTTTAAATTTTCCTTCATGGTTTTACCAGTCACGGTCATACAGTCACCATGGATAAAACCACCTTCGTATAAAGTCTTAAGTAACATTGGAACGCCACCTGCTAACCACATATCTTTAGCAACATATTTTCCACCAGGTTTTAAGTCTGCGAGATAAGGAGTTTTTTTAAAAATTTTAGCCACATCCATTAAATCAAATTTTATACCTGCTTCATTAGCAATTGCCGGTAGGTGTAATCCAGCATTTGTTGATCCACCTGTTGCAGCAACTATTGTTGCAGCATTTTCTAGAGCTTTCCTTGTAACAATATCTCGTGGCTTAATTCCCTTTTTCAAAAGATTCATAACCATTGTTCCACTAGCTTTAGCGTATTTGTCTCTTTCTTCATAAGGAGCTGGTGTTCCTGCTGAATAAGGAAGTGCTAATCCGATTGCTTCAGACACACATGCCATTGTGTTTGCTGTAAATTGACCACCACAAGCACCAGCACTTGGACAAGCAACTAACTCTAATTTTCTAAGTTCAGCAGCAGACATTTGACCTGAAGAATGTTTTCCAACCGCTTCAAATACATCAACTACAGTTACATCTTTACCTTTATATCTTCCAGGGAGAATTGATCCCCCATAAATAAATACACTTGGAACATTTAATCTAACCATAGACATCATTAAACCTGGTAAAGATTTATCACATCCAGCAATACCAACTAATGCATCATAACAATGTCCTCTAACTGTAAGTTCAGCTG
Organism: uncultured Pelagibacteraceae bacterium; assembly: GCA_902558795.1. Taxonomy (GTDB): domain Bacteria; phylum Pseudomonadota; class Alphaproteobacteria; order Pelagibacterales; family Pelagibacteraceae; genus Pelagibacter. The sequence continues at coordinate 4,857 of CACEFI010000013.1, forward strand.
AGTCTGCAATTACTTCTCTAGATATTAAAGAAGATTTCATTCCTTCATGTCCCATTGCAATACCATCTGTAACTGTAATGGTACAAAATTCTCTAGGAGTACCTCCATTAGCTCTAACACCCTTTTTAACCGACTGAGCCTGTCTCATTAGGGCAATATTACAAGGAGCAGCCTCATTCCAAGTCGATACAACGCCAACAAATGGTTTTGCCACATCTTTCTCCGTTTCACCCATTGCATAATAAAATGATCTGTGAGGAGCTCTATCTGCGCCTAATGATGTATGTCTGCTTGGAAGTTTCTTTTTATTAAATTTTGCCATTATATACCCTTTATAGTTACTAATATTTTATCAATATCGTTCTTTAAATTATTATAATTAGTTTTTTCCTGTTCAACAATCTCTTTTGGTGCCCTGTCTACAAAACTTTTATTTTCTAATCTTTGAGATATTTTATTCATTTCTTCTTGAATTCTATTTTGCTTATTAGTTAAATTTTCTTTTATAAGTTTTAAGTCAACATCTTTGTCAAAATAAATCTTAAACAAATCACCTGAAACAACCATAGTTGCTGCTGGTTTATCCAAGTCATTATCAAGGATATTGTTTATTCTTCCTAATTTTTTAAGGATAACTTCATTTTCATTAATAAATTTTTTTTGGTTCTCATTAATATTGTTTATTGACATATCTATAAATGAGCCAGGGCTTACATTTAGTTCATTTTTAAAAGATCTGATTTCAGATATTATGCTTATAATGTTTTCAACCTGTTGAGTGCTAGAGTCTTTATTAATTTCACCAGTTGGCCAATTAGCAAGCATCAAAAAATCTTTACCAGACTTATCAAATTTATTCTTAAGCCAAATTTCCTCCGTAACAAAAGGTATAAATGGATGTAATAAGATCAATATTTGCTTGAATACATAACTTGAAACTTTTTTAACCTCAGATTTAGCATCTTCATTATCTGAAAATAGTATTGTTTTAGACAACTCTAAATACCAATCACAATAAGAATGCCAGGCAAATTGATAAGCATTTTTTGCAGCTTCATCAAATCTGTAATCTTTTAGGTTTTTCTCAATTTTGGATTTTGTTTGAATTAATTCAGCATAAATCCATTTGTTAATATTTACTGATAAATCTGGAGTTTCATCAATATCAGAAAAATCACATTCATTAGTAATTAAAAAGTTATTAGCATTCCAAAGTTTATTTAAAAAGTTTCTGTATCCTTTAACTCTATCTTCAGAAAGTTTTACATCTGTTCCAGGAGATGCCATTGAAAGAAGAGTAAATCTTAATGCATCAGCGCTGTATTTCTCTATTAAATCTAATGGATCAATGACGTTGCCTTTAGATTTTGACATTTTTTGTCCCTTTTCATCTCTTACTAACGCATGAACATAAATATCTTTAAATGGTTCTTTGTTTAGAAATTCTGTTCCAAACATAATCATTCTAGCAACCCAGAAAAATATAATATCAAATCCAGTCACTAAGACAGAAGTAGGATAAAATTTTTCAACATAATCTTTGTTATCAGGCCAACCTAATGTTGCAAATGGCCAAAGACCTGATGAGAACCAAGTATCTAATACATCAGGATCTCGAATTAATTCTTCATCTTTACCATAATGTTTCTTAGCTAATTGTTTTGCCTCTTCTTCATTGACAGCTACAAAGATTTTTTTATCTGGGCCGTACCAAGCAGGTATTTGATGTCCCCACCAAAGTTGTCTTGAAATACACCATGGTTCAATATTGTTCATCCATTGAAAATAAGTTTTTGACCAATTTTCAGGAAAGAAATTTGTTTTTTTAGAATTAACAACTTCTTTTGCTTTTATAGATAATTTTTCTGCATCAGCAAACCATTGTTCGGTTAAAAAAGGTTCAATTATAGAATTAGATCTATCTCCATAAGGAACTTTGTTTTTAATGTTTTCTTCTTTAACAAAAAATTCTTTTTGTTTAAGTTCTTTTAGAATTCTTTTTCTTGCTTCAAATCTATCTAGACCAATATAATCTTTAGGAGCATTTTCGTTAATTTTACCAGCTTCTGTAAATATATTAATAATTTCAAGATTATTTCTTTGGCCAACATCATAGTCATTAAAATCATGCGCCGGTGTAATCTTTAATGCACCAGTACCCTGTTCAGGATCTGCATAATCATCTTCTATAATCTTAATCTTTCTTCCAACAATTGGTATTGTAACAGTTTTGCCAACAAATGTTTTAAACCTATCATCTTTAGGATTAACAGCAATTGCTGTATCCCCCAACATTGTTTCAGGTCTTGTTGTTGCAATAGTTATAAATCCATCAGTTCCATCAATTGGATATCTAATATAATAAATTTTTGAATTTACCTCTCTCTGATCTACTTCAAGGTCAGAAATTGCAGTTTTTAAAACTGTGTCCCAATTTACGAGCTTTTTATCTTTATAAATTAAATCTTTATTATAAAGATCTACAAAAACTTTAATTACTGATTTTGATAGATTTTCATCCATTGTAAAAGCATTACGCGACCAATCACAAGAACATCCTATTTTTTTAAGTTGATTAATAATGATGTCACCATACTGTTCTTTCCATTCCCATACTTTTTCAATAAATTTTTCTCTACCAATTTCATTTTTATCAATTTTTTCTGTAGCAAGTTTTCTCTCAACTAATGCTTGGGTAGCTATACCTGCATGATCAGTACCTGGTTGCCATAAAGTTTCGAAGTTATTCATTCGATGAAATCGAACCAATAAATCTTGAATAGAATTATTTAAAGCATGTCCCATATGTAGACTACCAGTTACATTTGGAGGTGGAATTACTATCGAAAATTTTTTCTTATTTTCTTTGGGTTTAAAAAGTTCATTTTTTTCCCAATAAGAATAGATCTTATCTTCAACATCAGAATGTATATATTTATCGCTACTCATGGTGTTTAAAGTTTATAATTTAATAATCTAAATTAACAATAATCAATTTAGATCGTTATTTAATAGACTAATGAGAAATATTTAATATAAAAAGGCATCTGAAGCTATTAGCTAAATAAGATGGCAACGTGGCGGAATGGTTACGCAGAGGATTGCAAATCCTTGTATCCCGGTTCGATTCCGGGCGTTGCCTCCAAAAAAAATCTTGTTTTAGTTCTAAAAAAAAGTAAGTTGAGCTTTTTATATTCCTCGGTAGCTCAGTTGGTAGAGCAGTTGACTGTTAATCAATTGGTCGCAGGTTCGAGTCCTGCCCGAGGAGCCAAAAAAAAAATTTTAATTAAATTTTACAGAAATTATTGATTAATAATTACAGGTGATATTAAAAAAGTAAAATTTTGGGGTCTTTAAAAAATAAATTATCCTACTTTTGAAATTCCTGTGCCTGAAATTTGTAATGATTTATTAAACTTAAGCTTTTGGTCTGCACTAAGTTCTGAATATAACTTTGATAAAAAATTATAATTAACATTCATATGACCTTCTTGAGATTTTTCTAAATTAATTAAGTATTCTGAAAAATCTTCAAAGAAATAGTTAATAGGAACTTTTAAATAATTAGATAGTTGTAATAATCTGATTGAACTTACACCATTAGTTCCTTTTTCATATTTTTGAATTTGTTGGAATGTAACATTAATTGCTTTTGCAACTTTAGTTTGAGTTAAACCTAAAGCTAATCTTCTTAGTTTAAGCTTATTGCCTAAGTGTTTGTTGAAATTATCTTCCATTAAGACCCCTCTTAATTAAATTTTAAAAACATATTGAACAAATTAATTGATGTTACTGCAATAAAAAAATTTATTTATTTTGTTATAAAATTTAACTAACAAAAAACCTGTCAAGCGTAAGTTGATGATAAAAACTCAAAATAGGTTTGTAAAAAACGATTATTTAAGGTCTTAAATTATAGTTTTTTTATAAAATTTGACTTAAAAACAGCTTAGTTCTATCGCTCTTTGGATTAGCAAAGAATTCTTTAGTATCAGCTTTTTCTACTATTCTTCCCTCGTCCATAAAAATCATACTATCAGCAACTTCTTTAGCAAAGCCCATCTCGTGAGTGACAACTATCATTGTCATACCTTCTTTTGCTAAATTAACCATTACATCAAGTACTTCTTTAATCATTTCAGGATCTAATGCAGAAGTCGGTTCATCAAATAACATAATTTTAGGTTCCATGCATAAAGCTCTTGCTATTGCTACCCTTTGTTGCTGTCCACCAGAAAGTTGACCTGGGAACTTTTGTGCTTGATCTAAAATTTGAACTCTTTCTAAATGTTTAAGTGCTAATTCTTCCGCTTCTTTTTTTGGCATTTTTTTTACCCAAATAGGAGCTAGTGTACAGTTATCCACAATTGATAAGTGTGGAAATAAATTGAATTGTTGAAAAACCATTCCAACTTCAGCTCTAACTTGTTCTATATTCTTAGTATCCTCTGAAATTTCTATACCATCAACAATAATATTTCCTTTTTGATGTTCTTCTAATCTATTTATACATCTAATTAACGTTGATTTACCAGATCCTGAAGGTCCACAAACAACAATTTTTTCTTTAGCTTTTACCTCAAGATTTATATCTTTAAGAACTTGAAAATCACCGTACCACTTGTTTACTTCTTTAATTTGTATAATTGAATCTGACATAAGTTATCTATCTGTTTTAAATTTTAATTCTAATTTTTGACTATATTTACTCATACTGTAGCAAATAATCCAGAATATTATTCCGGCAAAAACATATCCTTCCATAGAGAATCCAAGCCATTTAGGATTTGTTTTTGCTAAGTTTAACATTCCAACTAACTCTAATAACCCTACAACAAAGATTAATGGAGTATCTTTCACTAAAGCTAAGAAAGTATTTGCTATTCCAGGAATAACTAATTTTAAAGCTTGTGGTAAAATAACTAATAAATGTAATTTCCAATATCCCATACCTAAAGATTTTGCAGCATCATACTGTCCTCTAGGTAAGGCTTGTAGTCCTCCTCTTATTACCTCGGCTGTATAAGCAGCTTCAAATAATGTAATTGCTACAATAACTCTAATCAATTTATCAACATAAGTTCCATCTGGTAAAAACATAGGAAACATAACAGCTGACATAAATAAAACTGTGATTAACGGTACACCTCTCCAAAATTCAATAAATGAAAGTGAAGAATATTTAATGACACTTAGTTCAGATCTTCTACCTAAGGCCAACATCATTCCTATTGGAAAACAGAAAATAAGAGAAAAGAATGAAACAATAAATGTTAGAGAAAGTCCTCCCCAAGCACCAGTTTCAACCCATTCTAAACCAAATTCTCCTCCAGAGATTAAATAGTAAATAAGTAAAAATGAAATTATCGGTAAAAAGACAACATAGTAAAAAGTTAAATATTTTTTTAATTTAACTGGAAAAAAATAACCTAGTCCCATAAATCCTAAAACTATAATAAATGTAGCATTAACTCTCCATTGTTCAGCATTAGGATACATTCCATAAATAAATCTATTAAACCATACTTTAATGTATACCCAGCAAGCTCCGCCTCCAGTGCAAGCTTCTTTTGTCTCTCCTACAAAATTTGCATCTAAAATAAACCAATTAAGTAATGGCGCTACACCAAAAATTATTAATATAATAATGCTTACACTTAAAGCTGCATTGAAATTGTTAGTATTAATATTTTTATTAAGATTGTCTAAAAATTTTATTCCAGAATATTCTATTCTTATTAAATGAAGACCAATCATTCCAAAAATTAGTGGCGTGAAGAAACTTATAAATCCTGGCAAAAATCCAGTAATATTCTTTTCATAAAAATTATTTAGACAAAAATCAATTATCCCAAGAAAAAAGAATAAGGTTCCAATAACTAAAAACAAATTTAGATTTTCTTTATTAGGTTTCAAAATATTTACATTAGTCATTGTTATTTTTCCTGAATCGCAATCCTTTTGTTATACCAGTTCATAAATGCTGAAATAGTTAAACTAATTGTTAAATAAGTTGCCATAGTTATAGCTACAATTTCTATCGCTCTTCCTGTTTGCATCATTGCCGTACCTGCAAATACTAAAACTAAGTCTGGATAAGCAATAGCAGCTGCTAAAGAAGAGTTTTTAGTTAAGTTTAAATATTGATTTGTTGTTGGTGGTATAATTATTCTTAATGCTTGAGGCATTATAATTAACTTTAATACTTGGCTTGGAGTTAATCCAATAGAAGCAGCAGCTTCTTTTTGGCCTTTACCAACACCTTGAATACCAGCTCTAACATTTTCAGCAATAAATGTTGCTGTATACAGAGTAAGAGCCAAAGTTAAGGCTATTAATTCAGGTGGTATTCCAAGACCTCCCTCATAAGTAAAAGAAGTTTTAGCCAATTGTTTTAATTCTGGAAAACTCCAAGATAAATCAACTCCACCTACAATAAAAGTAAGTGCAGGTATAACTATAAATATTCCAAGTGAGATTAAAAATTTTGGATATTGTTTTCCCTCTTCTTCCTGTTTCCTTTTTGCAAATTTATTGAAAAAGAATATTACTATTAATGCGATAATTAAGGCTATAAAGAATACATCAAAATTATTCCAAACTGGAGCAACGGTGTATAAGCCCTTAATTGTCATGTATGATGATCCAAAAATTAATGGAGCATCTTCTGGCATTGGTAAAGCTCTTAGAGCAGCAAAGTACCAAAAAAATATCTGTAATAGTAGTGGAACATTTCTAAAAAATTCAACATAAAAACTTGCTGTTTTATTAATCAAATAATTTGGTGATAATCTTGCTACACCAATTATTACTCCTAAAATTGTACACAAAATAATACCAATAAATGATACTAATAAAGTATTTAACAATCCCACCAAGTATGCACGTGCATAGGATCTTGATCCGTCATAATCAATTAAAGAAAATTGAATATCAAAAGAAGCTTCTTGAGATAAAAAACCAAATCCAAACTCAATACCTCTATTATCCATGTTTATTTGGGCATTCATTGTAAAGAAGCCAAATACCAGAACTATAAAAAGTAATGTTAGGAATTGAGGAAGTATTTTTTTAAATTTCATTTTGTCAGATACTATAAAAAAAGGGCTAGATAAATCTAGCCCTTTTTATCAATTTATATCTATTAATTATCTTGATGGTGGAACGTATAAAATACCACCTTTAGTCCATAATTCATTTGGACCTCTGTCTGGTAAGATACCAGTGTCAGCTATATTTCTCTTATAACTTTCACCATAGTTTCCAACTTGTTTGATAATTCTTAAGTTCCACTCGTTATCTAAACCGAATGCAGCACCCATTTCACCTTCAGCACCAACTAATCTTTTGATTTGCGGGTTATCTGAAGTTTTCATTGAGTCAGCATTTGCAGAAGTAACACCGTACTCCTCAGCTTCGATCATAGTATTTAAAGACCATCTTACGATATCTTCCCATACAGAGTCACCTTGTCTAACAACAGGGCCTAATGGCTCTTTTGAAATAGTTTCAGGTAACACGATGTGTTCATCTGGATTAGACATTTTTGTTCTTTGAGCAGCTAAACCTGATTTATCAGTAGTGTAAGTATCACATCTACCAGCATCATAAGCAGCTACAACTTCATCAGCTTTTTCAAAAGCAACTGGAGTATAAGAAATTCCTTTAGAGTTAAAGAAGTCTCTCATATTTAACTCAGTTGTTGTACCAATGTTAGTACAAGCTGAGATTCCATTTTTGAATTGGCTTGTTGAAGTAATACCAGAACTTTTTCTAACCATGAAACCTTGACCATCGTAGAAGTTTACTCCAACGAAAGTTAGTCCGATATCAGCATCTCTAGAAAGAGTCCAGGTTGTGTTTCTTGATAAGATATCAATCTCACCAGAAGTTAAAGCTGTAAATCTTTCTTTAGCACTTAATGGTGTAAACTTAACTTTGTTTGCATCACCTAGTACTGCAGCAGCTACCGCTCTACATACATCAACATCAACACCAGTCCAATTTCCTGCTGCATCAGCGTTAGAAAATCCTGGTAGACCTTGAGATACTCCACATCTTACAAAACCCTTCTTCTGAGTGTTTTTAAGTGTCTTCGATTTTTTAGCAGCCATAGTCTCTGTTGTAAAAGTAAACAACACAGCAACCATTGCTACTAAAGAAGTTAATTGTTTTAAGTATTTAAACATTATTCTTCCTTTTAGTTATTTTTATTTGTTAACAAATAATTCAAATACAAATTTGAATTAGATTAATCTTTTATCATTATCTAAATTTGATCAAAGTAAATTGAGTAAATTTAGGGTTCCTATAACTATATATAGTGCAAGAAAAAGTAAAGTGGATATATATAGAAAATGGTGCGCCCTGCACGACTCGAACGTGCGACCCTCGGTTTAGAAAACCGATGCTCTATCCAGCTGAGCTAAGGGCGCATAAAATATTATATTTACATATATAATACTTAATTAATATTTAAAAAGAAATTTTTTGGCAATAATTAACAAAGATAAAAGCTCAACTCTTCCAATAATCATAAAAAAAATAAGAAAAAATTTTGTTAAAAAATGGAGATCACTAAAGTCAAAATCATTCAGACCATAAGCAGAAGAATTAACAGTATTCATTAATGTTAACACTGCTAATTTAAATGAACTTTCAAAGTTGATATTACTCAAGCTTAACAATGAGGTTAAGATAAACAATGAAATTATAAAAATTATAATTGTTAAAAAATATTTATTAATTTCTTTAAAGTCAAAATTTATTCTTAGGTTTACTAAAAGATAATATTTGATTTAAAGAATATTTTGTTAATGAATATATTTTCAAAAATCTTAAACCAGAACTTGTGGAAAAAAACGAACCACCAACAATTACTAAAATAAGATAAATAAAATTCAAATTTGATTGATCAAATTCTAAGGAAATTCCTATATTTGATATACTGCTAACGAGAGACAAAAAAATAAAAGTAAAATTATTGTCAAAGCTAAAGAAAGTAAAAAAAAACTGTTACTGAAAATAAAAAATACAAGAATAGATGAATATCTTCATAAAAGAAATTTAGATTTTTATCTCTCAGAAAAATCAAATTATAAATAAAAAAAATACTAAAAAAAGAAACTAACATTAATATTGAAAAAATTACTATTTGAGATTGATTAATCAGAATTGATGAAAGATCATTAGTAGGCAAAAAGCCACCTGATGATATTATAGTCATCGATAAATTTAATGAATTAAAAGATCTTAAATCAAAAATATTTAGGATAAAGAAAATTGAAATTGTTATTCCAGAATATAAAACAAAAATTTTAACTGTTTGTTTTAATACTTCAGAACTATTAAAAGATAAAAAATTTGTAAGTGACTTCTTTAAGCTGTCATCATATATGTCTATCAAAAAAATTATTGAAAATAAGAAATATAAACCACCAATCCATTGAATTGAAGATCTCCACAATATTAATCCTTGATCAATATGCTTTATATTATCAAAAATCGTAAATCCTGTCGAAGTAAATCCAGAAACAGACTCAAAAATAGAATTTAAAAATGTTAAATTATAAATACTAAAATAAAATGGTAGCGACAAAATAATTGGAATTAAAAGATATCCCAACAATACAGTTAAAATTTTTTCAAAAATTGAAGGTTTTTTATTAACTTCTTTAATCTTATAAAAAATTAAACCGATAATTAATGATGGCAGCAGACTAAAATAATATGTGTTAAGATTTAAATATAAATTGAAATAATAAGAATAAATTACGTTAAGAAAAGAGAAGACAGAAATTAATATAAAAAAGAAACTTAGATATTTTACTCTAAATAGAGACATTTTTGTTTATATAGAACTTATTCTAAATATATTTTCTACAACTGAAATAGAGTCCTTTTTAGCCAAAAAAACAACTCTATCATCTTTTTGAAAAACAAAATTTGATCTAGGGATAACAACTTTATTATCACGTAAAACTGCACCAATTCTTATTTCTTCAGGCAAATTTGAATTTTTTAACTCTTTGTTAATTAATTCTGAGGTTTCTATAATTTCAGCTTCTATTACTTCATATTCGCCATTAAGAATTGTATAAGCAGTCTCAATAGTTCCTTTGTGAATATGTTTTAAAATACTTGAAACAGTATTCATTCGTGGGTCAATCAAATCATCTATCTTTAGAGAGTTTTGTAATAATGAATAATTAGGTTTATTAATTAAAGCCATTGTTCTTTTGTCATCAATTTTTTTTTCGTCCTTAGCAAATTTTTCAACAAGTACACTTACCATTAAATTATCCTCATCATCGTTAGTAAGTGCCAAGACAGTTTCTGCCTCTTCTAAATTTGCTTCCATTAAAACTTCTTCGTCAAGGGCATCTCCATTAATTACAATAGTATTATTAAGTTCATTCGCTAAAAATTCAGATCGATCTTTATTTTTTTCTACAATCTTTACTCTTGCAGAATCTAAAGTTTCCTCAAGGTTCTTAGCTAAATTAAAACCTATATTACCACCACCAACAATTAATATTTTTTTAGAAACTTTCTCATTGTGACCAAATGCTTCTAAAGTCTGAGACATTTGTGAAGAATTTATAATAACATAAATCTTATCATCTTTTTTGATATCGTCATTTTTTTTAGGAATTAAAAATTTATCTCCTCTTATTATTCCAATAATATTTGCATCAAGATCCGGATGTTTTTTTGTAAGTTCATTGAGTTTAATATTAATTAAGTTACAATTATCATTAATTAAAATTTCTAATAATCTAATCTTGTTGTCTGCAAACGGCACACTATCTAATGCACCTGGTGCTTCTAATTTTCTTTGAATAGATTTAGCAATTTCTAATTCTGGTGAAATGATTACATCTATAGGTAAATTCTCTTTATTATAAACTGTGGTAAACTTTGGATTTAAATAATCTTGAGATCTAATTCGGGCAATTTTTTTTGGAATATTGAAAATAGAAAAAGCTATTTGACAAATAAGCATATTAATTTCATCATTACGTGTAACCGCAATGATCATGTCTGCTTCTGAAGCATTAGCTTTTTCTAAAATTGATGGATAAGTTGCTTTACCAACTATAGCTTTAACATCCAAAGACTCATCTATTTTTTGAATATCTTCACTAGATTGATCTATAACAGTAATTGAATGACTTTGCTCACTTAACTGTTTAGCTATGGTAAAACCTACTCTTCCAGCACCACAAATGATTATATTCATTTTAATTAAATTCTTTTATTCCCAAACCTTTTAATTTTCTATGCAAAGCACTTCTTTCCATACCAACAAAATTTGCTGTTTTTGAGATATTGCCATTAAATTTTTTAAGTTGAATAGTTAAATACTCTTTTTCAAATTTTTCTCTAGCTTCTTTTAATGGCACAGACAGACTATTTTCTGCAATTTGTTCATCAAAATTATCAATTTTTAGTGATTCTTTAATAATATTTGAAATTTTATCTTTTGTATCAGGTTGTAAAATAGCAATTCTTTCAATTAAATTTCTTAACTCTCTAACATTACCTTTCCAGCTATGATTAAGTATATAGCTATTATTCTCATCAATTTCTAATTCTTTAATGTTATAATTTTCTGATATTTTTTTTGAAAAATATTTGATTAACAAAGGAATATCTGAAATTCTTTGGCTTAATGGCTCAATGTTTATTTCAAAAACATTTATTCTGTGAAACAAGTCTTCTCTAAAGTTACCTATTTGAATTTCTTTTTTTAAATCTTTACTAGAAGAACAAATCAATCTAACATCTACACTTACATCGTTATTTCCATTAACTCTTTTAAATTTTTGATCAGTTAATACTCTTAGAATTTTTGATTGAATGTCTAATGGAATTTCTGAAATTTGATCAATTAGTAAAGTCCCCTTATTCGCTTTTTCTAAAGCTCCATAAGAAATTGATCCGTTTTCTTTTTCTTCTCCAAACAACTCTAATTCATATTTATTTGAGTCTAATAAAGCTCCATTTAATACAATAAATGGGTTTTTACTTCGTAAAGAATTTTTATGAATTTTTCTGGCAACTAGCTCTTTTCCAGAACCTGAAGGACCTTGTATAAAAATTCTACTTTCTGTTAAAGATATTTTTTTGATTTGATCTATTATATTAATTGTATTTTTACTATCTCCAATTAAATCATATGAAGAAAATAATTTACTTTCATATTCCTTATTTTGTTTCTTAAGATTGTAATTTTCAACAGCACGACTTACAAAATTTAATAATCTTTCTTGATCAAATGGTTTTTCGATAAATTCAAACGCTCCGTGATGCAAAGATTTTATAGCCATCTCAATATTAGCATGACCAGATATAATAATTACTGGTACATCTTTATTTTTGTTTTTAAGATGAGACAAAAGTTCTATTCCATCATTATCACCTTTATCAAGTTTTACATCTAGTATGGCAACATCAGGTAATTTTTTATCTATCTCTGCAAGAGCTTGATTATAATTTGCAGCTATTCGTGTTTTGTAACCAGCATCAATAATTAATTCATTTATAATATTTCTTATGTCGGCATTATCATCAACAATTAAAATTTCAGCACTCATTATTTTATAAATACAATATTTATTGTTGCTCCGTCATCTTTTGCAACAAATTCAATACTTCCATTATGATCGTTAATTATTTTATTAACAATAGATAGACCAAGTCCAGTACCTTCTTTCTTTGTAGTAAAATATGGATTCAAAATCTCTTTAATATTATTATTCAAATTTTTAAAACCTACACCATTATCATTTATTATGAGACTTATATGACTATCAAACTCATTAACTTCAATGGTAATATTTTTGTTAAAATTACTTACTTTTTCCGATTTTTGTTGAATACTTTCAATTGAATTTTTAATTAAGTTAAGAAAAACTCTACTTAATTGTTCTT
>CACEFI010000014.1 GCA_902558795.1 uncultured Pelagibacteraceae bacterium
GTTTTTCAAATCCATTATGGCATGAGACAGGTCATAAAACTGCTTTTAAATCAAAATCTTTAAATGAATTTTTTTACTATATCTCATCATATCTTTCTAATTTTGAACCGGTAAGATGGAGATACACACATTTTATTCATCATGGCAATACATATTCAACAGAAAATCCATTTGATCATGAAATTGAATATGGAAATAATTTAAAAGAAACTCCAAAAAATTTATTAATGAACTTAATTCCTTTTATGGAACTAGTTTATTTTAAAAAAAGTATAGCTTATGAAATTATTCAACATGCACTAGGCATTAAAACAAAAGTTATGCAAGAATGTATTCCTGAAAATGCACAGCCAAAAGTTATTTTAAATTCTAGAATTTTTGTTTCGATTTGGATTACAATTATTTTGTGGTCTTTAATTACATTATCATGGTTACCAGTTTTGTTTTTTTTATTACCTAAATTTTACGGAAGAACTTTACACAAAATTGTCTCCTTTACTCAACATGCTGGTTTAGCAAGAAATATAAAAGATCATAGGTATACAACGAGAGAAATGTATTTAAATCCTATTTTAAGCTTTTTATATTGGAAAATGGAATATCATGTAACACATCATATGTTTCCAACGGTTCCATCTTATAACTTAGATAAACTTCATCACCATATTAAAGATCAATTACCAAGAACAAACGATGGTTTAATCGATGCTTACAAAGAAATTTTACCAGCTATAATGAAACAAAAAGAAGATACTAGCTATTTTTTTAAGAAGGAAGTGCCAGAACCACTGAACGCATAAATCTGACCAAGTATGTTTTTACTTACTTGCTCAATTTAAATAAGAACTTATATATAACGCATGGCAAAAATTACATATAACACTCATGATGGCAAAACTCATACAATTGAAGTTCAAAATGGACTAACTGTTATGGAGGGTGCAGTTCAAAATGATATCCCAGGAATTGATGCTGATTGTGGGGGTGGTATGGCGTGTGCCACATGTCATGTTTATGTCAATGAAGAGTGGTTGGATAAATTGCCAACAAAAGAAGACGGTGAAGAGGATATGTTGGATATGGCATTTGAACCAAAACAGAATAGTAGATTGAGTTGTCAGTTAACAGTATCTGATGAATTAGATGGTCTAGTAGTTAACATTCCATCAAAGCAAGCTTAAATGAATAAAACAGACGTCTTAATAATTGGAGCAGGCCCAACAGGTTTATTTTGCGCTCATCAATTAGGAATTATCGGATTAAGTTGCGAGATAGTAGATAATCTTGATAAAGCAGGGGGCCAATGTATTGAACTTTATCCAGACAAACCAATTTATGATATTCCAGCAATACCTGAGTGTACTGGTGAAGAATTAACTAATAATTTGTTGCAACAAATAAAACCTTTTAATGTCAAATTTCATTTAAATGAAAGAGTAGAGGAACTTAAAAAAGTTGAAAATCGATGGCACGTTAAAACAAGTAGCAAACAAGAGTTTGATGTAGCTAGTATTGTAATTGCTGGTGGTGTTGGGTCATTTGAACCTAGAAAATTTCCAGTAAAAGATTGTGAAAAATTTGAAGGAAGCTCTTTGTTTTATTCAATTAAAGATAAAACAATCTTTAAAGATAAAACAATATCAATTTTTGGAGGGGGAGACTCAGCATTAGATTGGGCGATAGAATTATCAAACACATCCAAAGTAAATTTAATTCATAGAAGAGATGGTTTTAGTGGAGCAGAGTCTAGTGTTCAAAAAGTTAAAGAGCTTAGCGAACAAGGTAAATTAAATTTATATACAAAATACCAAATAGACACAGTTTCAGGAGATAAAAATATTGAAATAGTTAAAATTAAACATGATGATGGAGAAACAAAGGAATTAAAAACTGATTATGTTCTTGGTTTCTTTGGTTTAATCATGCAACTTGGACCAATATTAGATTGGGGATTAAATATTAATAAAAAAACAGTTGAAGTTAATACAGAAAATTTTGAAACAAACATTGATGGTATTTTTGCAATCGGAGATATCTGTTCATATCCGGGAAAATTAAAATTGATATTATCAGGTTTTCACGAAGGTGCTTTAGCTGCAAGAGGTTGTTTTAAATATGCAAAACCAGATGAAAAATTAAGATTTGAGTTTTCAACCACATCAAAAGCTGCACAAGAAAGACTTGGTGTTAAAAAGTGATAGAGCTTTTTACTGCGGACACTCCAAACGGTAAAAAAATTTCAATTATGCTTGAAGAGATTGGTTATGATTATAAAGTAACCAAAGTAGATATAAGTAAAGACGAACAGTTTAAGCCAGAATTTGTAAAGTTAAGTCCTTTTAGTAAAATTCCTGTTATTACTGACCACGATAATAATGAAAGTATTTTCGAATCTGGTGCAATTCTTATGTACTTGGGCGAAAAAAGCGGAAAGTTTTATAATGAAAAAGATAGATTAAAAATTAATCAGTGGCTAATGGCTCAAATGGGAACGATTGGTCCAATGATTGGTCAGCATCATCAATTTCATCACTATAATCCTGGAAAAAGTGAATTTGGTGAAGAAAGATATTTCAAAATTGCAAAGAGAATATATCAAGAATTAGACAACAGGTTAAAAGACTCTAAATTTCTTGCAGGAGAAAAATATACAATCGCTGATATTGCTACATGGCCATGGATTGCAAGACATCCAATTCACGACATTGGTCTTAAAAATTATGAAAATTTATCTAGATGGTATTTAGAAATTGCAGACCGTGAAGCAGTGATAAAAGGATACGATCTTTATAAGATAGGTAGTCAAATTCCAAAAATTTAAAAATTTTATTTATTTTTTGGGATCCAAGATTTGTAAAGTGGATTTTCCCTCTTAATTGGCAAATATATATTTTTTCCTTGTTGAAAGGAGTCATAAACTGCAGTAACAAATTCTAAAGACTGACGTGCATCTGATAATGTGACTTCGTCACTACTAAGGCCCTCTAATTTATTTGCAATTTCTTCAAACATTCCTGCATACCAAGATTTTGTAAGCTTAACATTTGATAAAACTTCATCAATTTGATTTTGGGTTACTGGTTCTCTTGCTAAAAATTTCCACTCATCATCGGCTGGATTATAGGGTTTATCAGGTGAGCCAGCTGACTCCACAGTTAGATTGCTAAAGCAGATTTTAATTCTACTGACATCCTCTGCAGCACCTAGTGTAATAGAGCTTGTAACTAAAGCACCATTATCCATTTCTATTGAAAGAGCGGCACAGTCTTCTACTTCAATATCATTTACTCTAGTTGATAATTTTGCATAAATATTTGAAACAGGTCCAAAGATCATACTTATTAGATCATGAATATGAATTGAGTGACTTAAAATTGCTCCCCCTTGTTCACCTTTCCAAGTTCCTCTCCAAGCTTTAGAATAATATTCTTTTCCTCTATTCCAATGAGTATCTAAAGAGGCAACCAAAGGTTTGCCGACCAGCCCAGATTTAATTAATGCTTTTAGTTTTGAAAATCCAGGACCATACCTATATTGAAAAACAGGAAAAATTATCTTTCCAGTTTTATTACTTATTTCTTTAAGTTTATCTATTTCTTCTAGGCTTGATACTAATGGCTTTTCGCAGATAACATGTTTTCCTGCCTCAAGTGATTTTTTACATGCAGAAAAGTGTAAATGAGGTGGAAGACATATATCTATAATATCAATCTCTTTTATTTTTAATACATCATCAAAATCAATTGAAATTTTAGTATGAGAATTAGCTGGTAGTATTTTTTCAATAGGCTCGGTTGTTAGTCCACAAATTGTATGCACATTGAATTTGTCTGAAACTTTTTGAAAATCTTCATAGTGTTTTGCACCTATATTGGTCCCAATAATTGCTACTTGATGTTTTTTCATTTTTTTTCTGCTTGTATTTGAGCCTTAATTGCAAGTTCCATTGATAGAAAAGTTAATTCCTGTGGACAAGCAGTTTCAGTTTTATTGATCACATCATTGATTAAATTTCTAAAATAGGGCAGTTGAACGTCAGAACAATCGATATATTTAACCTCTTCATTATTTGCTAAATATAGATGATTACCTTTTTCTGATTTTGCTAAATCTGTATATTTTCTTATTTCAATATATCCCTTATCACCAAGGATTAATAATCTTCCATCTCCCCATGTTGAAAGTGCGTCTGGAGTAAACCAATCTAGTCTAATGTAACCATGACCTTCATTTCCTGTTAAATTAACTTCACCAAAATCCTGAAAGCCAGGTTTGTTCTGTTTTGTAGTGTTTTCAACCAGAGCATGATTAATTTTTGCTTTATTTGAATTTGTAAACACTAAAAATTGGTGGATTTGATGTGAGCCTATATCTGTAATTATTCCACCATAACTTTGACGATCATAGAACCAATCCGGTCTTTCGTAATTACCCTGTCTATGTGGGCCAGTACCAATTGTTTGTTTTACTTTACCTATTTTATCTTTTGCAACTAATTCTTCAGCTTTAGTAACTGCTGCAACATGAAACCTTTCTGAAAAGTTTACCGACCAAATTTTGCCTGTTTTTTTTACTGTTCGTTTTAAATCTTCAAGTTGATCTAAAGTTGTACATCCTGGTTTATCTACCATTACATCTTTACCCGAATTTAATACTTCAATTGAAAGACCAGCTCTATCTTTTGGAATAGATGAGATTAAAACCATATCTATTGTATTATCTATTAAAATATCACTTTTATTTTCTACTCTTTTTATATTTGGATATTTCTTATTGAATTCTTTTAATGTTAATGGTGAGCCTTCAGTCCAAAAATGATTGCAATGGCAACCTTCTTTGATCATTTCATCCAACATGTCAAATATATGACCGTGATCTATTCCCAAAACTGCTAAATTTAAAGATCGTTTCATTGATTAGTAATTTCCTTTTTTAGAGGAACCTTTATAGAAAATTTCTTGAAGATTATCATTTTCTCTTTTTTTTATTTTAAGATCGTTTTTATCCATCAATGATTTTGGTCTTCCAATAGTTTCATGAAAATTATAATTATCTTTTCCTCTTGCTAATTGAACTCCATTTTTTCCTAATACTTGTTTAACATTACTTCCTATATAGCTTTGAATAACAAAGCCTATTCTTCGATCATCACTTTTATTTAAATCTGAACCATGAACAACTTTAGGATGGTGCAAGGACATTTGACCTGCCTCAAGTACCAGAGGAGTAGTTTTTTCTTTTGGGACATTATTAACAGTTTGACCTCTAGTTAATAAATTTCCTTCATTAAACATCTGCTCATGATCTTTTAAATTATCTTTGTGAGAGCCTGACCACATTCTCATACATCCGTTATGTGCGTTGGAATCTGTTATTGCAACCCATGCAGTCACCCAGTTATGTGGTTCTAAACCTATATATTTTGCATCTTGGTGATAGCTTACAAAACCTTTTTCATTAGGATTTTTAATAAAAAGAGTTGTTCCACAAACAAGTATGTTTTCACCAATTAAACTTTGAACAGCATCTAATATTTTAGAATTGTGTGTAACCTCATCTAGTAAAGGTGAAATTAAATGAGCATTATATCTTCCTGATTTATCTAGTTCACCAGGCATTTCCTTTTCAATAAGTTCAATTTCATTTCTAATCTCTTTTGCTTTCTCTTTTGAAAAAATATTTATTGGTGAAACAAACCCTTCATCTTCATACTGTTTAAGTTGATTTGATGAAAGATAAGTCATATTATTTTCAAAACATTATATGAGCGCTAAAATTACTTCAATAAATTATTGCCCAGTTAAATCTGTTTCATTCCAGTCAGTTAAAAATTGTAAAATTAAAAAAAATATAGGAATTATTGGAGATAGAATTTTTGCATTTGCTAAAGACCTGGATACAGAGCAAGCTAAGTTGTTTGAAAAAAGTCCAGAGGAGAGAAAAGGTAAGTGGAATAAAATCTTAACACTTAAAAATTCACCGGCTTTAAATAAATATAATTTTATATTTGAAGATGAAAAACTTACATTAACTCTAAAAGATAAAGAGATTTTATCTATTGATATAAATCAATCAAGTGAAAGAGAAGCGCTTTCAAATCAAATTTCAGAATTAGAAAGTTCCTTAAAGCAACCAATAACATTAATGAAAAATGAAGATTTCCCTTTTTTTGACACGTCTATTTCAAAAAAAGTAGATTTTGTGAATTCTGTTTCACTTTTAAATATTCAAAGTATTAATGATTTTGAAAAAAAAGTTAATAAGAAGATTGAGGCCTCAATATTTAGAGGAAATATTTGTGTCGATGGAATAGACCCTTGGAAAGAGAGAGAATGGATTGGAAAAACTATTAAAATTAACAATGTTTCGTTTAAAGTTGAAAAAAATATTCCAAGATGTGTTGCAATTAATTTAAAACCTCAGTCAGATGACAATTCTCTTAATTTACTTCAGTTACTAAAAAAAAATTATAACCATTTTGATATGGGAATTTATTTAACAGCATTAGATGATGGAGAAATAAATATTGAAAACACAGTAGAACTATAATTATTGATTCAATTATAAGTTGATCTTAGTATTTTAGATAGTTTGCATCACATTACAAATCTTGTTAACCTAATTCAAATTATTAACTTAGAGGAGAGATAATGAAAAAATTAATTAAGTCACTTTCAGTTTGTCTTGTAATTCTTTTTAGTATTTCGTCTGTTAATGCAGCAACATTAACTGATAGACTAAAAGATGGTCACAAGTTAAGACTTGGTTTTGGTACTGCAGTACCATGGGCTTACGCTGGAGATAATGGTGAAGCGCTTGGTTTTGTAAATATGATTGCTTTAACTGTTCTTGAAGAAATGGGTATTACTGAGCATGAAACAAAAGTATTTGAATGGTCAGGATTAATTCCAGGAATTAATGCAAATAGATCAGATATGATTACTGGTGGTATGTACATCTTAAAAAGTAGATGTGCTAACATCAATTTCTCAGATCCAATTGGTGTATTTGGGGATGCAATGCTAGTTCCAAAAGGAAACCCAAAAAATATTAACAACTATGCTGATGTAATTAGCACAGGCGCAAAACTTGTAACTGGTGCTGGATTTAACACAGTGGAAGCTGCTAAGAAATTTGGTGTACCAGATAGCCAAATGTTATTAGTTGAAGGTGAAGTTGGAATTTTAGCTGCTATGAAAGCAGGTAGAGCTGATGTTGCTGTACAAACTTTCTTTGGTGCAAAAGAGCATGAAGAAAAAACAGGTGGTGCATTTGAAGTTACTGATCCTAAGTTAATGCCTATGGAAACTGTAAACGTAGTTGGTATTGGTTTTAGAAAAACTGATACTGAGTTTAGAGATAACTTCAATGCCGCATTAGCAAAAGTAATGGCAAACCCAGAAAAAATGTTAGAAAGAGCTGGTAAGTATGGCTATGATAGAGCTCAATTACCTCCTCCGGAAATGACTACTGAGTGGGCTTGTTCTACTAAATAAAAAATATTAATATTTAATTAATCAGGCGACAATAACTCGTCGCCTGATTTTTTTTTAATCATAAGGGTTTTAGAGTGAGCTATTTTGCATTTTTATCTGAACATGGTCCAACGATGTTACTTGGAACGGTAACGACTATTAAGGTATTAGTTTGCTCGACAATTCTTTATGTGATCATTTCTTTAATTTTTGGATTGATGCGTTTATCAAAAAATCCAATAATTCAAGGAACAGCAACCGTTTATATAGAATTTTTTAGAGGCACATCATTATTGGTTCAGTTATTTTGGTTTTATTATGTTTTACCTTTTTTTGGTTTAACACTAGAGGCCTTCACTGCAGGAGTTGTTGCAATAGGTATGAATTTTGGAGCTTATGGCGCCGAGATTGTAAGAGGTGGTATTTTAGCTGTTCCAAAAGGTCAATGGGAAGGGGCATTTGCTCTTAACTTTACTCCAGCTAAAAGAATGAGAAAAATTATTATTCCACAAATATTTCCTATTATATTGCCACCAGCTGCAAACTTAACTGTAGAACTTTTAAAAGCCACAGCGTTGGTTGCTTTAGTAACAGTGGTTGATTTAACTTTTGAGGCAAAACAAATAAATTCGATCACTTGGCTATCTGCTCAGTGTTTTGGAACTGCGCTTTTAATTTATTATATAATTTCAAGATTTTTTCTTGTTCCATTTTTACGTTGGTTGGAAGTTTTAGCAGCAAGAAAAGTTGGAAAGGAAATAAAATAATATGAATGCAGAATGGAGATGGGATTTTGCAATTGAAATATTGCCTAGTATGTTATGGGCAACTTTAAATACAATTTTAGCTGCAGGAATTGGATATGCTATTGCTGCTATTGTAGGTTTATTATTTTTATTGGGTCAAAGAACTCCAATTAAAATAGTTAACATGATAAATAGAGAGATTGTTGAATTTATAAGATCGACACCTTTGCTTATTCAGTTATTCTTTGTTTATTTCGTATTACCTCAATTTGGAATTACTTTATCAGCATGGGTATGTGGAATGATTACAATTGGTCTACATTTTGGAACTTATTTATCTGAAGTTTATAGAGGCGCACTAGAAGGAGTGCCCAAAACTCAATGGGAAGCATGTAGAGCTTTAAATTTTTCAACTTTTTATACCTACAGAAAAATTGTGTTACCTCAGGCATTTCCAATAGCTATTCCCGGTATGGGAAATTATTTAGTGGGAATTTTTAAAGATACACCATTACTTTCAACAATTGGAGTTGCTGAATTATTCCATGCTGCAACAGCAGTTGGCGGATATCACTATCGTTATTTAGAGCCATATACTATAGTTGGTATTATATTTTTAACTTTATCTATTCCAGCTGCAATTTGGATTAGAAAAATTGAAAAGAATGTTAATCTAGCACAAGGAAAAATAAAAAAAGAACAACTTTAATTATGGAAAAAGAATCTTCAGAAATAATTGTAAAATTTTCAGATGTCACAAAACAATATGGTGATTTAGTTGTTTTAGATAAATTAAATTTAGAAATAAAAAAAAATGAGATGGTTTCCATCATTGGTCCATCTGGTTCAGGCAAAACAACAGTCCTTAGAGTATTAATGACGCTTGAGAAAATAAACCAAGGCGTAATCCATCTTGATGGTGAACCTTTAACTCATATGGATAAAGATGGCAGTTTAGTTGAGGCTAGCGAAAAGTATTTAAGAGAAAGAAGATCTAAAATTGGAATGGTGTTTCAACAATTTAACTTATTCCCACACATGACAGCTTTACAAAATTGCATTGAAGCTCCAATTGAAGTGTTAGGAATGAAAAAAGAAGAGGCAGAAGAAAGAGCTTTAGAATTATTAGAATTAGTTGGTTTAACGGATAAAAAAGACCAGCATCCAAGCAGATTGTCTGGTGGACAACAACAGCGTGTTGCTATCGCTAGAGCACTTGCAATGAGACCTAAGGTGATGCTTTTAGATGAAATTACTTCTGCACTAGATCCTGAAGTTGTTGGAGAAGTATTGAATGTAATTAGATCACTTAATAAAGAGCATAGTTTAACCATGATAATGGTTACTCATCAAATGGGATTTGCGAGAGAAATATCGGATAGAGTTTGTTTTTTTAATGAAGGTAAAATTTTCGAACAAGGTCCACCAGAAAAATTATTTGGGGATCCCCAAAATGAGAGAACCAAGCAGTTTCTACATGCTGTTCTTGATGCAAATTAATTAGTTATTTTAATTAATCATCAGCATGAACTTTTTCATTTTTTTCATGCTTTTCTTGAGCTGCAATTGTGTATTTTGCAACAGGTCTTGCTATTAATCTTTTTAATCCAATTGGCTCTGCCGTATCTAAGCAGTATCCATAAATTCCTTCTCTAATTCTTGCTAAAGCTTTATCGATTTCAGAAATTAATTTAATTTGTCTATTAATAGCTTTCATTTCTACATTCTTATCAGTGTAGGAACTAGCTTGATCAATAACGTCAGCAGAAATATTATTGTCATCCATACTTCCATAATAAAGTGCTTCATTGTTAGCTTTAACTAAATCTTTTTTCCATTCTGTTAATCTCATTCTGAAAAATACCATATGTTTTTCACACATATATTTTTCTGTATCTTTAGGAACATAAGTTTTTGAAATTTTTATAGGAGCTTTTGCAGCAACTTTTGTTTTAGCTACAGTTTTAGTTTTTGGCTTTGTAACTTTAGCTTTTGCTTTGGTAACTTTTTTCTTAACTTTAGTAGTCTTAGGCATAGTTAAAATTTGAATTTTCGGAGTATATTCAGCAAATTAGGGGTGTCAAGCAAGCGTAATTGTTATAAATATTTAAAATGACCATTATGAGTAGAAATATAAACAATATATTTTATATTTTTATTACTACGCACTTAATATTTTGGACTTTAATTCCATCATTAACTAATCAAAACTTACCTTTAGATACTATTGAGGCTTTAGCGTGGGCAAGTAATTTAGATTGGGGATTCAATAAACATCCTCCAATGAGTGCTTTTTTTCCAGAAGTTTTTTTTCAAATTTTTGGATCTCAAGATTGGGCTTATTATTTGCTCAGTCAAATTTTTGTAATTATTTCTTTTTATTATGTGTTTAAATTTTCAAAAGAACTTTTTAATAATGAATTGTTAGGTTTAATTTCAGTTTTACTAATTGAAGCAATATATTTTTATAATTTTACTACCCCTGAATTTAACGTAAATGTTTGCCAATTACCATTTTGGTCTTTAACAGTTTATTTTTCATGGAAAATTTATACTAGTAAAGAAATAAAATTTACTGATTGTTTTTTAGTTGGATTATTTGCAGCATTTGGATTTTTATCAAAATATTTATTTGTTTATCTTTTAGTTTCAATTGATCTTTTGTTTATTTATTTAATATTTATTAAGAAAGAGAGAAAATTTGATTTTAAATATCTAATTACTGTTGAAATATTTCTAATTGTTTTAGTCCCTCATTTAATTTGGCTGAATAATAATGATTTTATTACGATTACGTATGGACTTGCTAGAACTGGATTGGAGCAATCTAGTTTAATCGATCATTTTAAATTCCCACTTATTTTTTTAATAAAACAAATTGGATTATTAATTCCATTCTTAATTTTAGTTTGGCTTTTAATTAAAAAAATCAAATTCAAATTTGATCTTAAAGATAAAAAACTACTGTTTTTATTAGCAATTAATATATTACCAATCCTATTGATGTTTTTAACTTCTGTGGTTACAGGTTCTAAAATTAGAACAATGTGGATGACACCATTTTATTTATTTTTTGGAGTTTTGTTTGTTTATTTATTTCAAACTCAAATAAATATCAAAAAGTTAAAACCATTTATGATTGGATTTATCTTTTTATTCTTTCTGTCCCCCATACTCTATGCATACGTCTCAATTTCAAAGGATGATAAAAGAACTGATTATCCAGGTAAAGAAATTGCGATTAAAACTCAATATGCCTGGAACCAGCAATTTAAATCAAAAATTAATGTAGTCTATGGAAATGAGTGGGAGGCTGGTAATTTATCCTATCATCTTCAATCAAGACCTGTATGGGAAGGTTTTGTTGAAAGAAAAAAATTAGATCAATTGAAAGATTATATGTGTCTTGATAATGTTTGTGTCGGTTCAAAATAGCCATGAAAAAATATGTAATATTAATTCCAATTTATAACGATAGAGAAAGTTTAACTAAATTAATTGAAAATATTAATTATGAAATAGAAGGTATTAATTCAGAAATTTCAGTAGTTGTTATTAATGATGCTTCTTTCCAACAGATAATTGACGAATATCCTAACACTGAAAATATTAATTCTTTTGAAATTGTAAATATGAAAGAAAACAGGGGTCATACAAGATGTATTGCGTCTGGTTTAAAATATATCTTTGAAAAAAAAGAATTCGATTATGTCATACCCATGGATGGTGATGGTGAAGATAGACCAGAGGAGATCAAAAATTTCATTGATCTTGCAGAACAATCAAACGACCAATCTATAATTGGAGAAAGAATAAAAAGATCAGAGGGTATATTTTTTAAACTATGTTATCTTTCACATAAAATTATTACTTTAGCATTTACTGGACATAATATTAAGTTTGGAAATTTTACCTGTTTATCAAAATCAACTGTAGAGAAATTGCTTAAGGAAAAAGCAACCTGGAATAGTTTTTCAGGATCATTAAAAAAAACAGAAAGAAATTTGCTATCCATTCCTTCCATAAGAGGTTCCAGGTATTTTGGTCCATCTAAGATGAGTTTTTTTAATCTTTTAAAACATTCTCTTTCAATAATAAGTGTTTTTAGAAAAACAGTTTTAATTCGATCAGCTTTATTTATAGTTTTTTATATTTTGTTAATAAAAAGTAATGCATCGATTGTAACTTCACTACCTCTAGTTTTATTATTAGTAATGATTTATTCAATTTCTAATTTAGCGCTTAGAGAAAATATGAGTGAATTTGATGCATCTCTATCAAATATTCACGAAATAGATAAAATTAAGTAATTTAAAACCTAAATTGGGTTTTTAATCAATTGCCTCAAATATAATAAATGCATAGTGTTTTAACTATTGATGAAAAATTTTTTTAGAAAAGTTGGATTTGGAATTGGTCCTAATGAAGAATTGCCTTCCGATCCCTTAGCATGGGCTCTTAATCAATTAGATGATGTTCCTGATTTAACCTGGAAAGGTAGAATTCCTTCTGGGAAAGAAATGATAGAAGTACATGGAAGAAAAAGGCGTGTCGAAGAAAAAAAAGTAAGAGAAAAATATAAAAATGATAAGAAACTCTTAAAAATTGGATTTGACAGATTAGATCAAGAAACAGGGGTAGATTTTTGGCCATCATTAGAATTGAGTATCAGGCATACGGAAGCAATGGATAGCACTTCACCAGTTTTGGCAAAATTATGGTTTTTCTGGGCAAATCATTTTGCAATAGTGGAGGGAAGTTTTAGAGCTCAATTTTATACCGGTCCATATGAAAGAGAGATTATCAGACCAAATCTAAACCAAAGTTTTGAAAAACTTGTTTACGATGTAACAATTTCTTCAGCTATGATTCATAGTTTAAATAATAGTGATAATATAGGACCAAAAAGTAAAAGTGCAAAAAATAAAAAAAGAACAATAAATGAAAATCACGCAAGAGAATTATTAGAACTACATACAGTTTCACCAGCATCAGAATATACGCAAGAAGATATAACTCAATTAGCATATGTCATGACTGGTTGGAGGCTTGGGTGGAGCAAATCCGCAAAAGATACAATGCCAGTAGAATTTGATAAAGACTATCATCAACCAGGAAAAAAAACTGTGTTTGGTAAAACTTATAAAAGTGGAAAAAAAGGTTTAGCAAATGTTATTAAAGATTTAGTAAATCATCCAAACTGTAGAGATTTTATAGCAACAAAGTTATGTAGATATTTGATTACTGATAATCCTACAGAAGAAATGAAAAGACCAATAATAAAAGCTTTTAAAGACTCTGATGGTTTTTTACCTGAAATTCATAAAGCAGCTATCAGAGTTGCTTTTGAATATAATGATCAATACCAAAAATTTCAAAATCCAGAAAATTGGTTTTTACAAATGGCTAAATTAGCTGATTTTAGTTGGCCAACATCTCCAACAATTATGGATTTATATGAAGTAGGTAAAAAACCTCAATTAGTTCATAAACGACCATTGTTTACATTACAAGGATTAGGACATTTTCCCTATGGATCTAAACAACCAAATGGTTTTTCTGATTTTGAGGTTGATTGGACGTCCCCAGAACTTTTAATCAGAAGATTAGTTTATGCAAAAGATTTTTTTGAATTCACAAAATCAAAAAATAATAATTTCAAATTTTACAAAAACATAGTTAAAAAAAATTTTGATAATCCTGAGAGAATAATTAAGTACTTAGAAAAAGCTAACAAACATTACGAAGCACAAATTTTATTATTTAACCACCCGGAGTTCTTAAGAGCATGAAGATAAATAGAAGAGATTTTTTAAAGACTACGGCCGCAACCTCATTATTTTTTGCTGGCTTTGGATTACCATCTTTTGCAAGTCAAAATAAAAAAAACTTAGTTGTTATCATGCTTGAGGGTGGAATGGATGGGCTTTGTGCGGTTCCTATCAGGGGTGACAAAAATTTTAAAAAATTAAGAAGTGAAATTAATTTAAAAAAAACCTTAAAATTAACTTCTGATTTTGATTTACATCCTGCTTTGGAAAATTTTAAAACACTATGGGATCAGAATACAGCTTCTGTGTTTCATGCAACTAGCATTCCTTATACAGGGAGATCTCATTTTGAAGGTCAAGATATGATGATGTCTGGTGGGAGAGTGCCATATCAAGAAAATACTGGATGGCTAGGAAGAGGTATGAAGCTTGCAGGTTTAAAAGGAAATGGGCTTGCTATGTCACTTCCAATGCCACTACTTATAAGAGGTGTTCCATTAAATAATAATTATTTTCCTATAAATTCTTCTTTACCACAAAAACGGCTTTTAAATATTATTGCAGAAGAATTTGATCAATATTCTGAAAAAGATTTGAGTGAAACATTATCGATAATAAGAAATAGAGATTTAAATTATTTTCCAGGTACAAATGCTAGTACTTTAGCTTTAGAAGCAGGCAAACTACTTTCTGATCCCAATGGACCAAGAGTTGCAGTTTTTAAAGTAGATAAATTTGATACTCACGCAGCTCAAGGTGGAGAGAATGGTGCACATGCAGATTGTTTAAAAGAATACGATCAAATATTAAAAGCATTAAAAGCTTCTTTAGGCTCTACCTTTAAAGATACTTTAATACTAACACTTACTGAATTTGGAAGAACAGTAAAACAAAACGGTGGAAAAGGAACAGAACATGGATATGGAACCGCAGTTTTAATGGCAGGAGGTTTAATAAAAAAATCAGAAGTTCATGGAGACTGGCCAGGACTAAAGAAAAAAGATTTGTTTGAAGGTCGAGATTTAAATTCTACAATGGATGCAAGATCCATATATGCTTCAGCAATGTCCACTGTATTTGATTTAGATTTTAAACGTATTCAAAAAGATGTTTTTTTTGGGGATAAGTTGGAAAATTTGTCTGGTAAGCTTTTTAGAGCTTAATAAATAATAAGTAATTTAAAACCCATATTGAGTTTTAAATTGATTGAATAACGTTTAATAAAAAAATAGTATTAATTATTAATGAAAAACTTTTTTAGAAAAGTAGCTTTTGGTTTAAAGCCTGAAGAAAAAGTTCCATCAGATCCACTAACTTGGGCTCAAAAACAAGTTGAAACAATTCCTGAATTAAATTGGAAGGGAAAACATATTTACTCAGAAAAAGAAATGAGAAAACATTGGATCAAACAAAGAGTTACTGAAGAGACAGTTTTTAGAAAAAAATATAAAAATGATCCTGATGGTTTAAGAAGGGCTGAAAAACAATTAGAAAATGACTCTGGAATGAATTTTTGGCCTAACAACGAAATTAGCATAAGACACGCTGAAGCCATAAGAAGTGAAAGTCCAGTGCTTGCCAAACTTTGGTATTTTTGGACTAATCATTTTACAATAAGTGATACGCAAACTTTACCTGATTTTTCTACTGGCGCTTATCAAAGAGAATTCATAAGAGCTAATATGGATAAAACTTTTGAAACTATGGCATACGAAGGAACAATCGCATGGCCAATGATAATGCATCTTGATAATAAAGATAATATTGGTCCAAAGTCAGAGAGTGGTAGAGAAGAGTGGAGAAGAAGAGAAAAAGAACCAGCAACATTGAATGAAAATCATGCAAGAGAATTAATGGAGCTTCACACAATATCTCCTAAAGGAGGATATACCCAAGAGGACGTACAAGAACTTGCTAAAATTATGACTGGATGGAGACCTAAATATTCTAAAAAATTAGATCAAGGATCTGATGTAAGGTTTATGTCTGATCGTCATGAACCAGGAAAAAAAACAGTTCTTGGTAAAACATACAAAAGAGGAAGAAAAAGTTTAAAAATTGTAATTAAAGATTTAGTTAATCATCCTTCATGTCGAGAATTTATTGCAACAAAACTTTGTACGTATTTAATTACTGATAAGCCAACAAAAGAAATGATAACTCCAATTATAAAAGCATGGGAAAAATCAGACGGACACTTACCTGAAGTCCACAAAGCTGCAATTAAAGTTGCATTTGAATACAACGATAAATACAAAAAATTTCAAAACCCTGAAAATTGGTGGTTACAAGTAATTAATATGTCAGGTTTAGCGTATAAGTACCCTGTACCAGAAAGAAAAATGGATAATTATATGTTAGGCAATCTTCCTAGTGAGGAATTGAGAGAGTCAGACTGGCGATTAGAAAATATAGGTTACCATCCTTATAGAGCAAAACAACCAAATGGATATTCAGATATTTCAACTGATTGGATGTCAACAGAGTTAATAATAAGAAGGTTAATGTATGCTAAAGAAGCTTTTCATATGTACAAAACTATGGATCAACTAGATCTTAAAAATCACGAAAATATTATTAGAAGTAATTTTGATGATCCAGATCAAATATTAAAGATCGTATCAAAAGCTATAAGTAATGAAGAAAAACATATGATTTTATTTAATCTACCAGAGGTATTAAAAGCATGAAGATATCAAGAAGAGATTTTTTGAAAGGAACAGCTACATCATTATTTTTAGCAGGATTCAATCTTCCCGCATTAGCTTCAAGTTCCAAAAAGAAGAACTTAGTAGTAATTATGTTACGTGGAGGAATGGACGGGCTTTGTGCAGTTCCAGTTATTGGAGATAAAAACTTTGAAAAAAGAAGAAAAAGTATTTTAATTGAAAATACTATAAAGCTTAATTCTGATTTTGCCTTACACCCTAAATTAAAAGCATTCAATGAATGTTGGAATGAAAATACAGGATCAATAGTTCATGCAACAAGCATTCCGTATACGCAAAGATCACATTTTGAAGGCCAAAATTTAATGGAGTCTGGCGGAAGAGTTGCTTACCAAGAAAAAACAGGATGGGTTGGAAGAGCAATGAAACTTGCAAACTTACAAGGTGATGGATTAGCATTATCACTACCGATGCCATTATTGTTAAGAGGTATTCCAAAAAATAATAATTATTTCCCAACATGGGGAAGGCTTCCAAATAAAAATACCTTAGATCTTTTAAAATCAGTTTATGCTGATAGTTCAGAAGATGAACTCTTAGAGATGATGAATTTCATTAAAAAAAGAAAAGATGAACAAATGATGGGTGGCACTGGAGGTAGAGATAGAAGAAAAAATAAAAATCTTGCAAAACAAGCAGCTAAATATTTGAGAAAATCAGACGGTCCAAGAGTTGCAGTATTTGAAGTGAATGGTTTTGATACTCATGCTGCTCAAGGAGGAGTAGATGGCACTCACACAGAATGTTTAGTTGAGATGGATGAAATTATTCAGAGTTTAAAAGAAAATCTTAAAGAAGCTTATAAAGACACAATCATTATGACGGTGACAGAATTTGGGAGAACCATAAAACAAAATGGTGGAAATGGAACTGAGCATGGA